>CAZQNY010000045.1:9287-22233 GCA_964594665.1 uncultured Bacteroidales bacterium | reverse complement strand
CAGCGAAATCTGCGGGAGATAAATTTTTGTGGTACCATTACGGATATACAGAATATTGAATATAAAATGTAATAGTTTGAATATTGATTCAAAAAACGCCGTGCCCCAACTGTTGTTCATGATACTCCCTCTCAGTTGCAATACCTGACAGGTCTGTACACAAAAAAGGCCGACAAATGTCAGCCTGTTTCTTGTAGCGGGGACGAGAATTGAACTCGTGACCTCCGGGTTATGAATCCGACGCTCTAACCAACTGAGCTACCCCGCCATCTCTTTCGGACGGCAAAAATATAAAAAAAATGGAATATCCCAGCTTATTACTGGAAAAAATATCCTTTTATTATCCTGTTTTTATCCCTGAGGGGATGGCATACGCGTTCTTCGTAGCTGTGACATTACCACGCCGCCAATAACAATCAGCATACCGGCAATCTTGGTGGCAGTAAATTCTTCCTTCAAGACAATAAACGAAGTTATCGCCGTAAATAACGGTATGAGGTTACTAAACAGGTTTGTGCGGCTAACTCCCAGTTCGCGGGTGCCCACAGTGAAAAAGATAAAGGCCAGCGAGCTGCCGAAAACTGCCAGCAAGATAAGGTTCCGGATTAACTCTCCCGTAACCTTTACTGTAACAAAGTGCTCAAAGTCGAAAATAAAAAATAATGGCAGAAACATAAATATACCTATGAAGTTCTGAACGGCAACGATGGTCGCTGAGCTATATTTCCCTGCCAACTTCTTTAAAACAATAGCATAAAACACAGCACTAATTACAGCCAGGGTTAACCAGATAAGCCCTTTACCGGAGGCTCGGAAGTTGAAGGTAGGGCCCGAAAGCATGAGCACGATCCCACATAATGAGAGTACCATCCCGGTAATATTTAACCATGTAAGACGCTCCTTGTATATCGTTCGTGCTGCAATAGCTGTAAATACCGGTATTGTGGCAATAATGACGGCACTGACAGTTGCACTGCTGTATTTTACACCGTAATTTTCACCTATAAAATATAGAAACGGGTTAAAAAGTGCCGATAACAGAAATAAACCATAATCCCTGCGGGCTATCTTCTGGCTGCGACGTGCGAGTTTTAAAAACCCAAAAATTATAGCTGATGATATCATTAGCCGGAAAAGGATGATGCTTATAGGCTCCCAGTAGTCTAATACAACTTTGGTCCATACAAATGTCATCCCCCAAAAAAACATCGACAGGATCACAAGTAAATAAACCCATGTTTTACTCTTCATGCGCTGTGTTTATGAAAAGCAAAAGTAAACTTTTTTTTATGCCTTGTAACATTTTTACAGGCTTGTAGGTCATATGAACGTTTGGTGTAACCTTAAAGTCCATTCTTATGAAAAACAAACTGCTTTTACTCCTGGTAATCTTTTCAATATCCTGTTTTTCTGCTTCTGCAGATGAGTTTAAACGCGTTATTGAAAAATCCTATGACATTAACCGTGAGGCTGCTTTGTCCTTAAAAAATAAATATGGTGAAATAGCCGTGAATACCTGGGATAAAAATCAGGTAAAAATTGTCGTTACCATGATCGCAGAAACAAGAAATAAGGATCGTGCTGAAGATTTTTTTAATAATGTATCGGTGGATATTTTGGGAACTCAAAGCAGGGTTACGGCTGAAACATCTTTTAAGTTTCGTAATAGCCGCGTGAAGTCCTATTCCATAAACTATGCAGTATGGTGCCCCGCAGATCTGTCTTTTGCCATTACCAATAAATATGGCGATGTGTACTTGCCCGATCTTGGCGGGCCCATTGACCTGAACCTTAAATATTGCGATTTCAATATTGGTCGACTTCTCAATGATAAAATCAGCATCGATTTGGGTTACTGCGATGGTGAAATCCGTTATATCAATAATGCAGTTGCTGATATTGATTATACCGAACTGGAAGTAGATGAACTTACCTATGTGAAAATAGAAAGCGATTTTTCTGATTTCTCTGTTGACAAAGCAGACGAAATTGAAATTAAATCCAGCTACGATGAAGTTGATATAAAGAGTGTTAATGTACTTGTGCTGGAATCCTCTTTCTCTGAAATTGATATCCTTAACCTTAATAGCTCACTTAGTGCGACCCTGAAATATGGTGAGCTTTCCGTTGTTCAGACAGGTGATATGGTGAAGTATATTGATATTTCTGCCAAATACACCGATATTTTTTGTGCATTGAATAAAGATGTGACCTGGAAATTTCTGGCTAAAGCAAAGTACTCTGAAGTGGAATTTTCTGATAATACAAACTATATCAATGCATCAGATGATGGGTCGTTTAAAAAGATTTATTCCGGCGTACTATGGCAAAAGGGAACTCCGGATGCTGACTTTACACTGGAAGCTGAAAATGCTGATATCGAAATAAAAAAACTCTAATTAATAATAGTTTATTATGAAAAAAATAACTCAGGCAGGCCTTCTGTTAGCTGGCGCAATTATGATTACCCTTTTTTCGTCGTTTATCATTAAGGGAAATGGAAATGTAGTATCGGAAAAACGCGACGTGGGATCCTTCAACTCTATTGATGTCAGTAATGCGCTGGATGTAATTATTACGCAGTCCGGGGCGTGTACTGTTGAGGTAGAGGCAGATGAAAATTTGCAGGAGATTATTCTTACTAAAGTAAAAGGCGGAACACTCTACGTTTATTGTTCCGAGAATATCAGGAAAGCAAAGAAAACCGCAGTTTATATTTCTTTTGAGGATTTGGAAAAACTTGAAGTAAGCGGTGCTGTGGATCTGGAAAGTGCAGGCACTATTACTGTTGATGATTTGAAAGTGCGTGCAAGTGGTGCTTCAGATCTGGAGCTATCTTTATCCTGTGGTGATTTGAAATTTAACGTTAGCGGTGCCAGTGATGTGGATGTGGATGGCAATGCTGCAAATCTTGATATAAACATCTCCGGAGCTTCGGATATGGATGCCTTTCAGCTTAAAGCAGAGAAGGTTTTCGTGGATGCCAGCGGTGCCAGCAATATAAAAATACATGCCCTGCAGCGTTTAAGCGCTGAGTCAAGTGGCGCTTCAGATATCATATACAAGGGTGACCCCGAAGTAAACAGAATTTCAACTTCCGGTGCGGGAGATGTTCGCCACCTTTAATCCTGTGGCATCCGGATCATCTCCAGGAACTCCGATTCCGAAATAATTGGTATGCCCAGCCGGCCGGCTTTTTCCTGCTTGCTGGGCCCCATTTTATCTCCTGCAATAACATAATCCGTTTTTGATGATATGGAGGATACATTCCTGCCACCAAACTTTATCACTGCTTCTTTGATTTCGTCGCGACTGAAATAATGAAATACACCACTCACCACAAAGGCTTTACCCATCAGGTAATTTTCCTCCTGCGATGGTTCTGCATTTAGAACCTCCATTTGCAGCCCTTTTTCCTTCAGACGTGATACCAGCTTCCGGTTGGCTTCCTTGCTGAACCATATTGTAATACTTTCTGCAATCTTTTCACCAATCTCATCCACAAGAATAAGCTCCATGATTGTAGCCTGCGATAAGGCCTCCATGGTTTTATAGTGTGCCGCAAGTTTTTTTGCCACTGTTTCCCCTACATAGCGTATACCAAGGGCAAATAGAACACGCGGGAATGGTACTTTTTTCGATGCCTCCAGGCTGTCAATAATCGATGTTGCTGATTTCTCCCGAAGGCTTACTTTTCGTTTCTCATCATTCTCTCCAATAACCTTTTCAAGCCCGTTAAGCTTTTCAAAGGTCAGGTCGTAAAGATCTGCAACATTGTTAACGAGGCCCTTATCGAAAAGCATCTCTATCTTTCCTTCTCCCAGGCTCTCCACATTCATGGCTTTACGGCTGATAAAATGTTCCAGCTTGCCCTTTATCTGTGGCGGGCAGGCGGTGTCGTTGGGACAGTAAAAAATGGCCTCTCCATCTTTGCGTTTCAGGGGTGTTCCGCACTCAGGGCATGTTTCGGGGAACAGAACCTTCTGCGCATCCTTTGATCGTTTGTCGGTATCCACGCCTACAATTTTAGGAATGATCTCGCCACCCTTCTCCACAAACACATGATCGTTGAGATGCAGGTCGAAGGAGGTGATGAAATCTGCATTGTGCAACGAGGCGCGCTTTACAGTTGTTCCGGCAAGTTGCACCGGCACGAGGTTGGCAACAGGTGTTACAGCTCCTGTGCGGCCAACCTGATAGGTGACCTCATTAAGGGTTGTGGCCACGCGCTCTGCACGAAATTTATAGGCTATGGCCCAGCGTGGTGTCTTGGCTGTGTAACCTAACTCCTCCTGCTGGTCATATCTGTTTACTTTCACCACCACGCCATCAATGTCGTAGGGCAAGGTCTCGCGGCCTTTATCCCACAAAGCAATATATTCCATGATCTCTTCAATGCTTCTGCACCTGGAGAGTGTGTCAGGAACCTGAAACCCCCACTGTCCTGCGGCCCGAAGGTTGTCGTAATGGTTGTCGTATGGAAGATTATCGCCCAAAACAAAATAAAGGTAGCAATCAAGACTTCTTTTGGCGACTTCCGAAGAATCCTGCATTTTTAATGATCCTGCAGCAGCATTTCTGGGGTTTGCAAAGGGTTGTTGTCCCAACTCCACACGCTCGCTGTTTAGCCTGTCAAAGGAGCTGTGTGGCATTACAATCTCTCCGCGAATTTCAAAAACCTCCGGATAATCACCCTGTAAGCGCAATGGAACACGTCTGATGGTTCGCACATTGGTCGTTACATCATCACCCCTTACTCCGTCACCACGCGTTAACGCATGTTTTAATACTCCGTTTTCGTAGGTCAGACTTATGGCTACACCATCATATTTTAGTTCACAGACAAATTCAGGGGTGAAGCCAAGGGCCTTTTCTGTTCTGTTGCTGAAATCCCGAAGCTCTCCTTCGCTGTATGTATTCCCCAGTGATAACATCGGCGTGCCGTGTTCCCGCTGGATGAAATTCTTTGTTAAATCACCACCAACACGGTGCGTAGGGGAGTCCCCGGTACGGAATCCTGTTACTTCCTCCAGCTTCTCCAGCTCCTTGAGAAGCATGTCAAAATCATAATCCGAAATTTCCGGTTGTGCCTTTACATAATAGAGATAATTATGCCTGTTTAGCTCTTTTGTGAGCTCCTCAATGCGCTGTTTGGCTTGTTCTTTTTCCATAGTCTTTAATGATGGTTCAGCAAAGATAATATTCTTTGCTCCTTTCTTTTTCATAATCATGAATATTATTATACCTTTACCCTGCAAAACGCTTCTCATGGCAGACCGTACACTTACATTGAAGAACGATATTTCTGAACTGGAACGCCTTGCCGCTTTCCTTGAAGAGTTGGGCGACACCTTTGGGTTGCCGCTGAAAATCGTGATGAACCTAAACCTGGTGTTGGAAGAACTTGTTACCAACATCATTTTTTATGGTTATGAGGATAAAAGTCCTCATGAAATAGTACTCGATTTTTCGGTAGATGATGAAAAAGTCGGTATTGCCATAACCGATGATGCCAAGCCTTTTGACCCAACAAAGAAAGAAACACCTGATAGCCTGGAAAAGTCGATTGAAGACAGAAATATTGGCGGACTGGGTATCCACCTGGTATCTACCCTGATGGATAGTTTTACCTATCATCGTGAAAATAATAATAATGTTTTGAACCTGATAAAATTGAGATAATATTATGAATGTTAAGATAACTGAAAATAATGAAATCCGGGTCGTTGCCATCGAAGGTCGCCTTGATACAACCAATTACAATGAATTGGAATCAGAAATGGATAAGCTCTTTAAAAATGAAAAATTTAATATCATTTTTGATCTTGCAGCCTTACAGTATGTCAGCAGCTCGGGGCTTCGGGTGATGCTTATGACACTGAAACGCGTTACTGCTGCAGGTGGTAAATTTATTCTTTGTAATATGCAGGATGGGATAAAGGAGATTTTTGAGATATCCGGGTTTACTACCATTTTTTCTATTGATAACAATTTGGATGAGGCATTAAACCGTTTTTAAACATGGCTCTGTATATTCATGATAAAAATCCGGTTTCCGATACGTTACCGGAGAAACTCAAAGACCTTGAGAAAACTCCGGGTATTTGTATGTTCATCGATATTGTGGGCTCTACTGCAGAAAAATATACCCATGGTATTGATGTCTGGGGACGAAAGCTTAATAATACTTTCAACTTTATCTCTTTCCTGAATAATTTCCCGGATCATATTGTTAAAGGTATCGGCGATGAAATAATGCTTTTCATTCCCGAGAAGGAATTACAACAAAAACAATCGCTAAACAGCTGCCTGGCATTATTGGAAGAAATGTATGCTACCATTGACAATATTATCAATTTCCCGCTCCCCGATCTCTTTATGAATTGTAAGGTAGCAATGCATTATTGTACGGAAGTATATAATATTACTTTTCTTGAAAATTATAATGATTACTATGGGATAGATATTGACATGACTGCACGGCTTACAAAAAAAGCAATATCAAACCGTATCGTAATAAGTGAACTTTTCTATCAGAAAGTTCAGCGTGATTTAGAACAGCGCAATACGAGCCATGTTCCCGAAGTAATCAGTAAGGTCTCTGATAAATATATTGAAGATTTTAAAGGAGTTCCCCATCCTGTGGAATTACGTGTTATCGACGTGTAACCTGGATTTCAGAAACGCTGCAGTAAAACCATTATTTTGCTGTGCCAGCTCCTCAGGAGTACCACAAAATACAACTTCACCACCGGATGTACCTCCTTCCGGCCCCAGATCTATGATGTGATCTGCCGATTTAATTACCTCCTGATTATGTTCGATGATCAGCACTGAGTGCCCTTTCTCAATTAATGCATTTATAGCAGCAAGTAGTTTATGGATGTCATGGAAATGCAATCCTGTGGTAGGTTCGTCAAAAACAAACAGGGTCGTCTTATCGGTTGTTCCTTTGGTGAGAAAAAATGCCAGTTTTATACGTTGTGCCTCACCTCCGGATAAAGTGCTGCTGGGCTGTCCGAGTGTGAGATACCCCAGACCGACATCCTGCAAAGGCTGTAACTTTGCCGTGATTTTTGCCTCTGCATTGTTTTTCTTTGCTTTCGCAGAAAAAAACGTAATGGCATCATCGATGGTCATGTCCAAAATATCGCTTATGGTCTTATCCTGATATTTTATATCCAGAACTTCCGCTTTGTACCGCTTGCCATGACATGATTCACACGGAAGAACAATATCTGCCATAAACTGCATTTCAATATGAACAATTCCTTCACCTTCGCATTCATCGCAACGGCCACCCTCAACGTTGAAGGAAAAGAACCCGGGTTTATAGCCTCTGACTTTTGCTAGTTTCTGCGACGCATACAGCGCTCTGATATCGTCAAATGCCTTTACATAGGTTGCCGGATTTGACCGGGAGCTTCTGCCAATAGGATTCTGATCAATGAGTTCTATGTCATTGAGCCTTTTGAAATCTCCTCCAATCCTGTCGTGCTTGCCGGTCTTTCCTCCGTGCCCGCCATAGATTTTTTTTAATGCCGGATAGAGTATCTGCTTTATGAGTGTTGTTTTCCCTGAACCACTTACTCCCGAAACCACTGTGAGGCATTCAAGAGGAACTCTTACATTGATGTTTTTCAGGTTGTTCTCTCTGGCTCCGGTGATTTCAATGTAGTTATTCCATTTACGTCTAATCTCCGGTACAGGGATGAGACTTGCATTTTTTAAGTACTTTGCCGTAAGAGTATCCCCTCGGGTCAGAAGGTTATCAAAAGAGCCCTGAAAAACCAACTCTCCGCCATTGCTGCCTGCCATGGGGCCGATATCAATGATCTCATCTGCGGCTCTGATAATCTCTTCATCATGCTCCACAACAATTACCGTATTGCCAATATCTCTAAGGCGTTTCAGTACCTTTATGAGCCGGTGCGTGTCACGGGGATGCAGGCCAATGCTTGGCTCATCGAGAATATACATCGAGCCTACCAGACTGCTTCCCAGCGATGTGGCCAGATTTATGCGTTGCGATTCTCCCCCGGATAGGGTAGCGGATAATCTGTTGAGTGTCAGGTACCCCAACCCAACATCTGATAGTACCTCAAAACGGTTTGTGATCTCTTTTATCAGACGGGCACTCACTTTGGTCTCATATTCGTTGAGGTGCAATGTTGTAAAGAATTCCAATGCCTGATCAACCGGCATCAATACCAGATCGGTGATGGATTTACCCCCAACTTTAACGTAGGCAGCATCCTTTCTTAAACGTGAACCATGGCATTCCGGACAAGTTGTTTTGCCCCGGTAACGGCTTAGCATTACCCTGTACTGAATCTTATAGGTCTGCTCTTCAACATGCTTGAAAAAAGTGTCCAGTCCCTTAAAATATCGGTTCCCTGTCCATAAAAGATCATATTCCTTCTCCGTGAGCTCATAGATTGGTGTGTGAACCGGAAAATCAAACTTATGGGCTGATCGTATCAGTGCATCCTTCCATTCGCCCATCTTTTCACCCTTCCAACATACTATGGCCCCCTCATAAACCGAAAGATTCCTGTTTGGAATTACCAGGTCAGGATCAATGCCAATAACGCTGCCAAAACCTTCGCATTTTTTGCAGGCTCCGTAAGGATTGTTAAAGCTGAAAAAATCTGCTGATGGCTCTTCAAATGCCATCCCGTCAAGTTCAAAGCGATTGCTGAAATCACGGGAACAACTATCGTTATCCTCAAAAATGGTAACTCTACACGATCCATCGCCTTCCAGAAATGCAGTTTGCACTGAATCGGCCATACGCCCTGTAAATTCTTCATCAATATGCTCCGGGATTACAAAACGATCAATTAACAGGCTGAAATTTGAGTGATCACTCTTTTCCGGCTCCTTTAAAGCATCTTCAATACGAATGATTTTGTTGTCCACAACTATCCGGCTATAGCCCTGTTGTGTAAGCACACCAAGGTGAGCTTCCAAAGAACGACCGTTGTTAAAAATTACCGGACACGTAAGCTGTCCTTTGCTGCCGGATTTTAGTTCTGATAAAAAGTCAATCACATCACTTACTGTGTGTTTTTTTACCCGTTTCCCGCTTAACGGACTTATGGTATGGCCGATGCGGGCAAACAAAAGTTTCAGGTATTCGTATATTTCTGTGCTTGTGCCTACGGTACTTCGTGGGTTGCGGGTATTAACTTTCTGTTCAATGGCTATGGCTGGTGATATGCCACGGATGTAATCTACTTCGGGCTTCGACATACGCCCCATAAATTGCCGGGCATAGGAACTCAGGCTCTCAACATATCTGCGCTGGCCCTCTGCATACAGTGTATCAAATGCCAATGATGACTTCCCCGAACCCGATAGCCCGGTGATTACAACAAACCTGTTGCGCGGTATCGCCACGTCTATGCCTTTCAGATTATGAACTCTGGCTCCTTTTATAATAATGTACTTCTGAGGATCCTTTGTCGTGATGTCATCGCCATTTTTCATGCGCCAAAGATAACAATATCTTATCTTCATAACTATTGCATCAGGAATGTTAAAATTTGTTATCTGATACCCTTGTTACATAAAAACTTGCTTCATATCATTTATTGTATTATATTTGCACTGTAATGTGAAACAAAAAAGTGTTATACGAAAAATTAAGTCTAACCTAATATAAGATCTATCGGAAAATATCTACGCTACTGAACAATAACAGCAATTAAAAAAAGCACATTATGAACAGACACGTCGCTGTGACTGATCAGGAGCTGGTGAAAAGGTATTTGTCCGGAGATTCTATTTCTCTCGAACATTTAATCAGCCGTCATAAAAATAAGGTCTATGCGTATATCCTGATGGTCGTAAAAGACAGAGACCTTGCCGATGATATTTTCCAGGATACCTTTGTGAAGGTTATTCATACCCTTCGTAACGGATCCTACAAAGAGGAAGGTAAGTTTATACAGTGGGTGATGCGCATCGCACATAACCTTACAATCGATCACTTCAGGAAATCCAAACGACTCCCTGTTATCGATAATGGAAATGATGATTACGATATCCTTGAATCACTGCGCCTTACCGATCCTTCTATTGAAGAACAACTGATTTCTACTCAAATCAAAAATGATCTGCGTTCTCTTATAGAACTTCTGCCTGATGAACAAAAAGAAGTCCTTAAAATGCGCCACTATAATGATATGAGTTTTAAGGATATAGCTGAACAAACCGATGTGAGTATTAATACTGCTCTGGGACGTATGCGCTATGCCCTTATAAATTTGCGGAAAATTATCCAGGAAAAAGAAATGGCTCTAACCGGCTGATTTTTTTTAACAGGCTTACAATATCCTGTTTTCATGGGCGTTGCTATATAGACACCTTAAATTATATAGTATAGCCTATGGAAAAAACGTACACGCGAAAAGAATCTTATCTTTTATTTACAGAAGAATTTGACGATGCGGTGATCGATCTCCTCCCCGAGGATATCGCACCCGACAGCACGCTTGTCGATACAGTGCTTGCTTATGATAAAGCCCTGGTTTGTGTCGATAATGATCAGCTCGGATCCGTATCGGTATTACTGAATTAAGCGCAAATGCATCTTTGTTGTTATAGCAACAGGGATGCATTTTTTCTTTTTGTACCTTTATGGCGATGAAAAGAGAAGACCGCTTTAAAAATATTATTCGTTACTTTCAGGAACATAATCCTGATGCTGATACGGAATTGCATTACACCAATTCCTATGAATTACTTGTGGCCGTGATCTTGTCGGCGCAATGTACCGATAAACGGGTAAACCTAATTACTCCGCCGTTTTTCGAACGATTCCCCGAAGCAGATAGCCTTGCAGATGCATCGGTGGAGGATATTTTTTCTTTTATAAAGTCCTGCTCCTATCCCAATAATAAGGCAAAGCACCTTGCCGGAATGGCAAAAATGCTTCGAGATGACTTTGATGGCATCGTGCCCGAGGAAATTGCTGACCTTCAGAAACTTCCCGGCGTAGGCAGGAAAACAGCAAATGTTATCGCCTCCGTGGTTTTTAATAAACCTGCTATGGCTGTCGATACTCATGTCTTCCGTGTGGCCGAAAGAATTGGCCTGACATGGCGCGCAAAAACACCCCTTGAAACCGAAAAACAACTTGTGAAATACATCCCTGAAGAATTGATCCCCAGAGCCCACCACTGGCTGATCCTTCATGGACGATATGTGTGTAATGCCCGCAAACCAAAATGTAAGGAATGCGGTATCCGCGATTTTTGCCGCTTTTATGAAAAAAATCTGCTGCAATAAATTTTCACTTGCCGGCGCTGAACTTTTTCGCTTCCTGAAAGTTTATCTTTCGTTTAATAATATAAAATGATTGAAGTATGGCTCTCTTAAAACCCGGTGATAAAGCTCCCGATTTTACAGCAGTTGATCAGTTTGGAAATTCTATCTCGCTTTCTGATTATAAAGGTTCAAAACTGGTATTCTATTTCTACCCCAAAGATAATACCCCGGGATGTACTGCCGAAGCATGTAATTTAAGGGATAACTATGAGGATCTTTTGGGAAAAGGGTTTAAAATTATTGGTGTGAGTAAGGATTCTGAAAAATCGCATATCAATTTTACAAAAAAGTATGATCTGCCCTTCCCGTTGATTCCCGATACAGACCTGGAAATTATAAAAAAATATGGTGTCTGGGGTCCCAAAAAAATGGCAGGACGCGAATATGAAGGAATTTATAGGACTACTTATGTGATTGATGAACAGGGTGTTGTGGATAAAGTGTTTGGCAAAGTGAAAACAAAGGATCATACGAATCAAATTCTTGATGCATATGAATAGAATTGCATTGAGACACGCCTGTTGATTGTTTCTTACTATTTCTTTTTGTAGCTTTGGAACCCTTCGTAATGATTAATTTTTAATCTTTTTTCATTACGATGGGTTATTTTTTTGCATTTTTCGTATTAAGCATTGAACGAACAATAAAATATTATGAGCGACGATAAACAAAACAAAGAAAAGCTTAAAGCACTCAAGCTAACGCTTGACAAAATTGAAAAGGCCTACGGCAAAGGTACCATTATGAAACTGGGTGATGATGCGGTAGAGGATATTCCGTCTATTAGTTCCGGATCCATTAGCCTCGATAATGCACTGGGTATCGGAGGCTTTCCCAAAGGCCGTGTGGTAGAAATTTATGGTCCCGAATCATCAGGTAAAACAACTCTCGCTATCCACGCTATCGCAGAAGCTCAAAAAGCAGGTGGTATTGCTGCATTTATCGATGCAGAACATGCCTTCGACCGCTTTTATGCTCAAAAACTTGGCGTGGATACCGAAAACCTACTGGTTTCTCAACCTGATAATGGTGAGCAGGCACTTGAAATTACCGATAACCTAATCCGTTCCGGTGCCATTGATATTATCGTTATCGACTCCGTGGCAGCACTTACTCCCAAGTCGGAAATTGAAGGTGAAATGGGTGACTCCAAAATGGGCCTCCAGGCTCGTCTTATGTCTCAGGCACTTCGAAAGCTTACCAGTACAATCAGTAAAACAGGATGTGTATGTGTTTTTATTAATCAGCTGCGTGAGAAAATTGGTGTTATGTTTGGAAACCCGGAAACAACTACCGGTGGTAATGCTCTTAAGTTTTACTCTTCCGTACGTCTGGACATCCGTAGAACTTCCTCCATTAAAGATAGCGAAAACGTGATTGGTAACCGTGTGAAGGTGAAGGTTGTGAAAAACAAGGTGGCTCCTCCTTTCCGCCTGGCTGAATTCGATATTATCTTTGGAGAAGGAATCTCAAAAATCGGAGAAATTATCGACCTTGGTGTGGAACATAATATCCTTACCAAATCTGGCTCGTGGTATTCCTACGGCGAAACACGTCTTGGCCAGGGTCGAGATGCAGTAAAACGCCTGATCAACGATAACCCCGATCTGGC
>CAZQNY010000045.1:0-9187 GCA_964594665.1 uncultured Bacteroidales bacterium | reverse complement strand
AATGGGATTCCCCTTTCTGAAATATATCTCCTGATGGGTAAACCGGAACAGGCTCAAAGGACGCTGTATAAAATAATGGAAACCCATCCTGAAGATCGTGACCTGTTTACTGCAATGGCACGCCTTTTTCTGATCCGTCAGAATTATATGATGTGTCATAATTATGCTTCTAAAGCGTATGAGCTGGATGCCTCTTTTCCTGATCCCGTATTTTATGATGGCCTTGCTTATGCAGAAGAAGGAGATACGGCCAAAGCTATTAACTGCTTTAGCAATGTCCTGCTTATGGATTCGAAGCATTATGATGCGATGATTCAACTGGCATTATTGTATAGCAGTCAGAAAAATGCTCTTGCCCTGAAATATCTCGATGCAGCTCTTCAGGAACAGCCCAACTCTACGGAAGCCATGCATCTGAAAGGTTTGTTTTTCCAAAATACCGGAAATTATCGCCTGGCGCTGGATACTTACAGCGATTTGAAAAAAATGGCTCCTGATTATATTCATGCTGTATATAACAGTGGTTATATTCACCTCGTTTATCTGGCACAGTACGATTCAGCAGCCATGTATTTTCATCAGGCCGTTGAAATGGCACCGGATTATATTGATGCAATTTATAATCTGGGATATGCCTCTGAACTCGCAGGTCACGATGAAGTGGCAAGGAAATACTATTCCATGGTATTGCAAAAACAACCCGATTATGTTAATGCTATACAGGGAATTCAGCGTGTAAAATAACTTTTTTTGAAAAAGGCCTGTTTTTAGGCAATTTTAGCGCTTTTTACTGGCTTCTGGTATAAGATTATTCCGAAATTGAGAACAACGCATATAGGTGAAATATATGCGTTGTTTTATTTTGTTGTAAATCAGTGTGTTATTGTTTGTGATACATGCTTGTTTTTGTGATGTTTTTGATAATCAAGCACTTAGTGTCTGTGCTGTTTTTTTACCATCCAAGCAAGGTTCCAACCTGAAAAACGATAAATGATATTATCCATGCAAGGCCGGTGGTATAGAAAACTTCAAACATTGCATATTTCCATTTGCCGGATTCTTTCCGGATGGTGGCAATAACCCCGATACAAGGAAAATATATCAGGATAAACAGCATGAATGACATTGCAATCAGTGGAGTAAATAGTGGCTCTCCTTTATTGGGACCGGTATATTGTTTCTGGTTTTTAATCCTTTCTGAAATGCTATGGTCTCCAACGCTGTTTACATCCGGTGGAAATAAAACGCCCAGTGTTCCTACTACAACTTCCTTGGCGGGAATCCCGGCAATAATGGCACAGGTCATCTTCCAGTCAAATCCCAATGGCGCCATAACCGGAGAAATAAACTGCCCTATCTGCCCTATATAACTTGATAGCTGCTGTTCGCTTTTCTTGTTTAATTCCAGGTCATTGATTTGATTCTGAAGTACTAATGCAGTTTCACTGTTTGTTCCTGGTGAATCCATCTCTATTTGCAACTCCGTTATCTGACCATTAAAATCTTCCGAGAAGTTCTGTTTGCGCGGAAAATATCCCAGAGCCCAGATAATAACTGTTGCAATAAGAACAACTCCACCAATTTTCTTGATATATGCTGCTGTGTTAAGCCACATATGTTTTAATACACTTTTGGCGGTGGGTACCCGATAGGGAGGTAACTCCATTACAAAGGGGACATCCTGTTTTCTGAAAAAAGCGTGTTTTAATAGTAACGCTGTAAGAATGGCAAAGAAAATTCCTGTCAGATATATGCCAAAAAGTATTGTTCCCCTGTGGTTTTCAAAAAATGCAGAGATGAACAGTATGTACACCGGTAACCGGGCACCGCACGACATAAATGGTGTTATGAGCATGGTTATCAGTCGATCCCGTTTGCTTTCAATTATTCTGGTTGACATGATTGCCGGTACATTACAGCCAAATCCCATCACCAAAGGGATAAATGATTTACCATGTAAACCGATGCGGTGCATCGCTTTATCCATAATAAAAACAGCTCGCGCCATATAGCCGCTGTCTTCCAGTAAACTAATGAAAAAATAGAGAAGTACAATGTTTGGAATAAAGACTAAAACGCCTCCAACACCACCAATAATCCCGTCGATAATAAGATCCTTCAGCATCCCGTCAGGAAATGACCGGTCTACCAATGAGCCTAATGAAGCGATACCGTTTTCAATCCACTCCATGGGGTAGGCTCCAAGCGTAAAGGTGAAATAGAAAATTGCCCACATAATTGCCAGAAAAATGGGAAAGGCATAAAATTTATGGGTGAAGATAATATCGATTAAGTCCGACTTTCGTATTCGCTTCTTTTTTGCTGCTTTGTAGGTTTCTTTTACTGCTCCCGCAATAAACCCGTATTTGGCATCCGTAATTATCGTTTCTGTATCTTCCTTGATGAAAGCCTCAATAATACTAATCTGTTGATTTACAACTTCTTTGATTTCTTTTGCATTATGGGCATTTTCAATTTTTTGCTGTGCCTCCTCATCTTTCTCCAGAAGTTTTAGCGCCAGAAATCGTGATGATATTCTGCTGGTAAGCTTTTTGTTTTCCGGTATGCGCAATACGTTCTGAATTTGATTAATAGCCAATTCAATAGCTTTGCCATATGAAATATGGATGTGACGTGATGTTACATCTTTTCCTTCATAAACGTCGATAATTTTGCGCAGGAGCTCTTTAACACCTTTACCCCGGGAACCCACTGTCGGAACCATTGGCATACCAAGTAACTGACCCAGGTATTCATAGTTCAGCTTATCACCGTTTTTCTCCATGTCATCGTACATGTTCAAAGCTACTACCACCCTGATGTCCATGTCGATAAGCTGTGTGGTGAGGTAAAGGTTGCGCTCCAGGTTCGATGCATCAACCACGTTTACAACAATATCAGGAGCCTTGTCCTGGATATACTTTCTTACGTATAACTCCTCCGGGGAATAGGCAGTTATTGAATAGGTGCCGGGTAAATCGGTGACATTAATCTGATATCCGTCAACAAAAAAACGGGCCTCCTTCGATTCGATGGTGACACCGCTGTAGTTGCCCGTGCGCTCATGCATGCCGCTGGCCTGGTTGAAAAGGCTTGTCTTGCCCGAATTGGGATTCCCCACAAAGGCAATATTTATCACTTTTCCCTTGCGCTTTGCATGCGTTTCAAGAAATTTTTCATCAATGAATTCAACTGTTTCCGGTGGCACTTCATTGCGAATCTCTTTCCTGAGATCTTCCAGCGTTATGATGTCTACCAGCTGTGCTTCAGCATTTCGTAATGAAACGTTATATCCCAGTATATTATATTCCACCGGATTGCCCAATGGTGCCTTTCTGACCACCGTTATTTCCCTGCCGGCAACAAAACCCATTTCCATGATGCGCTTGCGAAATGCACCAATACCGCGAACCTTTGTTATATAGGCCTTCTCCCCTTCATGAAGCTCAAATAGTGTCATTATCCTTATTTAGACTAATTACAGATTGGCAAATATACAACAAATTTAAGGAAATCCAATTATTCTTTAAGGTGATTATAGGTCTTTGGTAATCAATGTGTTAAATGGGAAACGCATCGGCTTCACCTCTCGGGTTGCGGTCATTTTGCATTACAAGCGAATGGACATATGCTTGCGCATTTAACAATCGGTAACCCCAGTGCATGTGAAACAGTTTTTTGATCTCAGCAACGGCGTTTTCCTTTGCAGCATGTGAGTTCTTCTGGTACAACAGTGTGAAATCTTTCAGATCCTGATATATGTCGGCATAATTATCTGCAAGACTGCCTTTTACCGGATCGTTGTCGTCAATAACAGTATAATCCTGATACCAGTATTGGTCCAGCGTACCAAATTGATCACGTAGCTTGTTGAAAATGGCTTCCCATTGCTCTTCAATAACAAAACGCTCATTGGCTTCCGGGTATTCGGGCTCAATATCAGGTAAAAGAGTCCCCTTTAAATAGAGTAGGGGACTTATCTTACGCATATAATCAAGAATATCTTCCTGCTTGTATTCATCACATTTTTCAACAAATAAACAGTATTCATGAGCTACTGTTAACATTTCCAGTACACTACGTGATGCAACAGGATCTTCTTTTGTACTCATTAGTTAAAGATTTTGATTAATTCATCCAGTTTTATGTCCAGCTGTTTTTCGATTGCTGAATAGTTTTCAACCGTATCCAGGTTTTCTTTAACACTAAAATAATATTTGATTTTAGGTTCTGTTCCTGAGGGCCTTGCAGTAATTTTTGTGCCATCCTCCAAAACAAACTGCATTACATTGGAAGCTGGGAGATCAATTGCTGTTTTTTCGCCCTTTGGGATGTTGGTTTTGATGGAATTCAGATAGTCCAGCACCTCCACAACTTTCACACCGTTGATTTCTTTAAAAGGTTCATTTCTATACTGGTCCATCCAACCTGCGATTTCTTCTGCTCCGGCTTTACCCTGGCGAACAACTGAAAGAAGACGTTCCTTGTAAAATCCAAACTGCACATAAATCTCTGCCAGCAACTGCTCCATGGTTTTTCCCTGTGATTTCGCCCATGCTGCTGTTTCTGCAATCATTGCACAGGAAATAACCGCATCCTTATCGCGTACATAATCGCCTACCAGATAGCCATAGCTCTCTTCACCACCAACCAAAAAGCGTTTCTTGCCTTCCAGCTCGCGGATAATTGCAGCAATATATTTGAACCCTGTGAGAACGTCATGATTTTCAATGCCATAGCTATCAGCAATAACCTTTAATAATTCAGTGGTGACAATGGTCTTAACCATAAACTCATCACCGGCAAGGTTCTCTTTATCTTTATTAAGAATATAATAAAAAAGGAGTGTAGCAGTTTGATTCCCATTTAATAAAATAAACTCACCATCAGCATTTTTTATGGCAATACCTACTCTGTCGGCATCCGGGTCTGTAGCCATAACCAGTTCTGCATCCATTTCTTTGGCTTTTTCAATAGCCATTGCCAGTGCTGCAGGCTCCTCCGGGTTGGGTGACTTAACCGTAGGGAAGTTCCCGTCTGTTATATTTTGTTCCTCTACAGTGGCAACATTAGTAAACCCAAATTTATGCAGCGCCTTTGGAACCAGCTCAACACCGGTACCATGAATAGGCGTATATACGATCTTCATATCATGCTGCTGCGCAATAACTTCCGGAGATCGGGAATAGGTGATCATTTTATCCAGATATGCCTTGTCAATCTCGGCTCCAATAGTGTGTATCAATGCGTTGTTGGCATCAAATTTTACATCGCTGACATTTTTAATGGCTCCAACTTCCTTGATAATATTTTTATCATGGGGTGCAATAATCTGCGCACCGTCGTTCCAGTATACCTTATATCCATTGTATATTTTAGGGTTGTGCGATGCTGTAATTACAATGCCTGAATGACAACCCAGATTACGGATGGCAAAAGATAATTCCGGTGTAGGCCTGAGAGCGTCGAAAACATAAACCTCTATGCCATTGGCCGATAATACAGATGCTGTTATGTCTGCGAAAAATGTGTTGTTGTTTCTGCAGTCATAGGCAATGGCTACCTTTATAACGAGCTCATCGGCAAAATTCTTTATAAGGTAATTTGCTAATCCCTGTGTGGCTTTGCCAACAGTATATTTGTTCATGCGGTTGGTTCCGGGACCCATAATACCGCGAAGCCCGCCGGTACCAAACTCCAGGTCTTTATAAAACGCATCTGTTAACTCGGTGCTGTCTTCATCGATTAGTTGCTGAACGGCTTCACGTGTCTGTTCATCATACGCTGCCGACAGCCATTGTTTTGCTCTTTCAATAATCTGAGGATCTGTCATTTGTGTTGTTATTTATTTGGTTTTCAGGATAAATTATTTCATGTTCATAATGCACTTTTCAAGTCCGGATTCCCACAATGGCATTTTAAATCCGGTTAGCATCTCAAGTCGTTTGTTGCTCATGATACTTCGCATCGGACGGTTGGTTGATGATCCGTACTCTTCTGTTGTAACCGGTGAGATCTCTGTTTTTATACCCTCCATCTCCAGCGCCTTTTTTGCCAGCATATACCATGTAGCTTTTCCGTTGTTGGTTATATGAAATAGCGTAACACCTTTATTAAAACGTTGTTCACTTAAAAATAAAACTGCTTCTGCCAGATCGCCTGCATAGGTGGGACAGCCCCACTGGTCGTCGATTACGCGCAGTGATTTGCCTTCACTGCCAAGGCGTAGCATGGTTTTAACGAAATTATTGCCGTATTCACTGTACAGCCATGCGGTACGAATGATCAGGGCATTGGCACCACTGCGTGCAATGGCCTGCTCGCCCTGAAGCTTGCTGCGTCCATATGCATTTATGGGTGCAGCCATATCGGTCTCGGAATAGCTGCCTTCTTTCCGGCCGTCAAAAACATAGTCCGTCGAAATATGGATCAATGGAATATCTGCTTTCCTGCAGGCATCTGCCAGATTCCGCACTCCCGTGCCATTTACAGCTACAGCCTTATCATATTCCTCTTCCGCCCGGTCCACATTTGTATATGCCGCAGCGTTTATTACCAAATCGTATTTCTTTTTTTGTAACTGTGCGTCAATGGATTCCGGATTTGTAATATCCATTTCTTTTATATCCACACCTGTTACTTCAGGACCTTCATGGTTAGCAATCCTGAGAATCGATTTCCCAAGCTGTCCCTCGCTGCCTGTGAGAAGTATTTTCGTCATATTGTATTAACGGCCAATGCTGTGACCTGTTGTTTCTGGTTTTACAATTTATGCAAATTTACAAATTAAGCGTCTGTAGAATTACATGATGGATTTAAAATAACCAATTGTTTTAGCAAGGCCTACATCCATGGAGGTTTTTGGACCCCATTGAAGTATCTCCTTTGCGAGGGAAATATCCGGTTTTCGCTGCATGGGATCGTCTTCAGGTAACTTATGATAAACCAGTTCTGAGCGGGATCCTGACATGCTGATGATTTTCTCTGCCAGACTTTTCATGTCGATTTCCTGCGGAGTGCCGATATTAACAGGACCTGTCACCTCTTCCGGGGTATCCATCATCCTTATCATCCCATCAACAATATCATCAACATAGGAGAAGCTGCGTGTCTGCAAACCATTACCATAAAGGGTCACAGGCTCGTTATTAAGCGCCTGGATAATAAAGTTCGAGATTACCCTTCCGTCGTGTGGCATCATCCGCGGGCCGTAGGTATTAAAGATGCGTAAAATCTTGATCCTGACATTATTCTGCTGATGGTAGCTGGTGAAAAGTGTTTCTGCTGCCCGTTTGCCCTCATCGTAACAGGCTCTTGGGCCAATAGGGTTTACATTGCCCCTGTACGATTCCGGCTGGGGGTGAATCTCCGGGTCGCCATAAACTTCACTGGTCGATGCCTGTAGCACTTTGGCCCGGATGCGCTTTGCCAAACCCAGCATGTTGATTGCTCCCATCACGCTGGTCTTCATGGTCTTGATAGGGTTATACTGGTAATGTACCGGTGATGCCGGACAGGCCAGATTATAAATCTCGTCCACCTCTATATAATAGGGCATCGTGATATCATGCCGCACCAACTCAAAGTAGGGATTATTCAGCAGATGAACGATGTTGGACTTTTGTCCTGTGAAATAATTATCCAGACAAATAACATCATGTCCGTCGCTTAGCAGCCGTTCACATAAATGCGATCCCAGGAATCCGGCTCCTCCTGTTACCAGTATGCGCTTTTTCATTTTTCAATAAAATAATTAAACAAAATTGTGCAGATCTTTATGTGTATAGTTAAAAAAAGCTGCACCCCAAAAGGATACAGCTTCGTTTTTTATTTTTCTTCTTTTATGTAGGGTTGTATCCCAATCCCAAAATAATCGAAACCATGATCGATCATCTCTTTTCTATCGTAAATGTTTCTACCGTCAAAAACAACATGATGTTTCATTCGTTTTGTTAATTCACCATAATTTAATATCCTGAACTCTTTCCATTCGGTTACTAAAAACAGTGCATCCGCCTCATTAAGGGCATCATACATGTTATCGGTATAGGTTACAATATCTCCGATGCGACGTTTTGACTCATCCATAGCTACCGGATCATAAGCTGTAACTTCTACACCTAAATCCAAAAGATTTTTTATAATAACCAACGCAGGTGCTTCACGCATATCATCGGTTTGAGGTTTAAAAGACAAGCCCCATAGTGCAATTTTCTTTCCTTTAAGATCGCCGTTGAAATATGTTTTTGCCTTCTCTACAAGGTTCGACTTCTGATCATCATTAACAGCCTCCACAGCTTCCAGAACCCGAAGGTTATAATCATTCTGACGGGCGGTTCTGATAATTGCTTTCACATCTTTTGGGAAGCAGGATCCGCCATAACCGGTACCGGCATAGATAAATTTGTTACCAATACGTGAATCAGAACCAATACCGCGGCGCACATCATGAACACTGGCACCCACTTTTTCGCAGAGGTTGGCGATATCGTTCATAAAGCTGATTTTTGTCGCCAGCATGGCATTGGCTGTGTATTTTGTCATCTCTGCAGAAGGGATATCCATGAAAATTACCGGGTGACCATTGAGGGTGAAGGGTTTATAAAGCTTTGTGAAGATCTCCTTAGCCCTGTCGGAGTCAGTACCCACAACAATTCGGTCAGGTTTGAGGAAATCCTCCACTGCAGCGCCCTCTTTAAGGAATTCCGGGTTCGAAGCAACATCAAAAGGAAGGTCCAGACCACGGGCATTAAGTTCACCGGCAATTGCTGCACGAACCTTCTCGGCAGTACCTACCGGAACCGTTGATTTGGTGACCACCAAAACGTAGTCGTTCATGTTTTTACCAATTGTAGCGGCCACCTCAAGCACATAGTGCAGGTCGGCACTGCCATCTTCATCGGGCGGCGTTCCTACGGCGCTGAAAATAACCTCTGCAAAAGGCAGTGTCTCTGCCAGATCGGTAGTAAAGTGAAGCCTGCCCTTATCCACATTACGCTGAACCATATCCTCAAGGCCCGGCTCATAGATCGGGATGATTCCATTTTTCAGGTTTTCAATTTTTGTGATATCAGTATCCACACAGGTAACATTGAGGCCTACCTCGGCAAAACAAGTACCGGTAACAAGGCCTACATAGCCTGTTCCAACTACAACAACATTCATAGTATCAGTTTTTTATTTATTT
>CAZQNY010000044.1:0-22265 GCA_964594665.1 uncultured Bacteroidales bacterium | reverse complement strand
TGTAATTACGGTTACTGATAATGGTATTGGAAGGGCGGAGGCCAGGAAAATAAGGGAACGCAAGAATCACTCACATAAGCCCCTTGGACTATCTGTTTCACGCCGAAGGCTTATGCTTCTAAGTGAACAGTTTGGTGCTGAGTTTTTGCTATCCTTTAAAGATCTTTACAATGAAAAAGAAGAAGCAGCGGGCACAGAAGTGACTCTTGTTATTCCCTGGTTTTCAGAAAAAAATAAACTACTTTCAAAGTAATTACAATTAAACATTTAGCTTCTCATTTTCTGATTTTGCCACCACTACGGCACCGCAACTGTCCGACCATACATTTGTGGCTGTGCGAATCATATCAAGTGGTAAATCAACAGCAAGTATCAGTCCGATACCTTCCAGTGGCAAACCCACAGCAGAAAGAATAACACTTAGCATAACCAGCCCGGCCATGGGTATGCCTGCCGCGCCAATAGATGCCAGCAATGCCGTCATGACAACGATTACCTGCTCTCCAAAACCAAGATCTACACCATATGCCTGCGCAATAAACATGGCTGCAACACATTCATAAAGCGCGGTGCCATCCATGTTTATCGTGGCACCCAATGGCAGTGTAAAGCTTGTAATCTTGTTGCTAACCCCCGATTTATGCTCCACCGCTTCCATCGTTAAGGGTAGCGTGGCACTGCTGCTGGCTGTTGAAAAGGCCGTCAGCAGCGGCGTTGTCATATTGTTGAAATGTTTGAAGGGCTTTGCCTTGCCAATAAACCGCACAATAAGAGGCAGCGTGATAAATGCATGGATGGATATGGCCAGTAATATGGTTAACACATAAACGCCCATTCTTTCTCCAAGGTGCAGTAAATCGGATTGCTCACTGACTACTTTTGCTACAATACCAAACACACCCAGCGGTGCAAAACGGATGATAAACATGGTGATTTTCATCATCACTTCAAAAACCGCGTTAAAGCCCGTGATCAGAAAGTCAGAGTACTTCTTGTCGACTCTGGTGATAAAAAATCCGAATAAAAGGGCAAAAAAGATCACGGAAAGCATCTCATTGTTTACGAATGCGCTAAAGATGTTTTCGGGAACCATATTTATCAGTGTGCGTCCGAATGATTCCTGCGCCACACCAAGGCCTTCTACGGTTTTACTTAAACCAAGGTCGGCTCCCGTACCGGGTTGAAAGAGGTTCACCAGAAGAAGGCCGGTAACAATTGCGAATGTGCTGGTGAGGATATAATACGAAAGGGTTTTTATACCTATCCTGCCCAGGTTACCGGCAGAACCAATATTCGTAACTCCCGAAATAATACTACTAAGTATTAAGGGTATAATGACCATCTTCAGCGCCCGGAGAAATAAATCTCCCATCCAGGAAACATAGTGAACATAATCGGATAAAAAGGCTCCAAAGAGGACTGCCAGAATCAGTGATATGAGTATTTGCCAGTGTAGTGCAGGTTTTTTCATAGTGTATCAGCGGTTTTCAGGCCGCAAAATACAAAATATTCCCGAGCATTATTTTCTTGATACCAGCTTGAAGCCAATACCATGAACATTCATAAGTTGTACCGATTCGTCTTCTTTTAGGTATTTACGAAGCTTGGCAATATATACATCCATGCTTCTGGCGTTAAAATAGCTGTCGTCGAGCCATATCTTTTTTAAGGCTACACTTCTGTCAAGGACATCATTTTTGTGCTCGCACAGAAGCTTTAATAAATCGGCTTCGCGGCTGGTAAGCTTTTGCTTATTGCCTTCATGCTCAAGCATGTGCAGGTTGTAATCGAAAACGTAATTTCCGATATTAAAAATGGTCTGGTTTTCGTCCTTCTTCTCCACACGCCGCAGTATAGCACTTATCCTTGCCAACAGCTCTTCCATGCTGAAGGGCTTTGTCAGATAGTCGTCGCCACCTACTTCAAATCCTTTTAATTTATCTTCCTGCATCGATTTGGCTGTAAGAAAAAGGATCGGGATCGTGTTATTTTTTTTTCTGATCTCTTCGGCAACAGCAAAACCGTCTTTTACAGGCATCATAACATCCAGAATGCAGAAGTCAAAATCCTCTTTGTGAAAAAGATCCAGGGCTTCCTGGCCGTTTACACATAACCGTGCCGGAAAACCTTTGGCATTAAGGTACGATTGTAATATCTGTCCCAGGTTGGGGTCGTCTTCTGCGAGTAAAACTTTTATTGTATTATTTTCCATGGTTACGCTTTTTTTGATTGCTCTAAGGGAAGAAAAATAATGAATTTTGTTCCTTTTCCCAGTTCACTTTCTACGTCAATAGAGCCATTATGTTCATCAATAATGGCTTTTACATAACTTAGGCCGAGTCCAAAACCCTTGAAGTTATGGATATTCCCGGTCGGAACACGGAAAAGTTTATCAAAAATCTTCTTCTGATTCGCTTTACTGATTCCTATCCCATTATCTTCAACGCTGATATGTATGCCTTTATTGGATGAATAGGTACGAACTGTGATAAATGGGTTTTTGGGAGAATATTTATTGGCATTATCGAGCAGGTTACCAATGATATTTGCCAAATGAACCTTGTCGGCCATGATTACCGGCTCTTCTGCCTGCAGGGATGTCCGGATTTCTCCATCGTTAATTTCAACCTGCATGCCAAATTTTTTAACTACATCAATAATAATATCATGAATATTTACCGGTTCAGGTTTGAGTTTTAATTTTCCCTGATCCAGAATGGCTGTCTGAAGTATTTTTTCCGCCATGATGCCCAGTCGTTTATTCTCATCACCGATAATTTTAATATAATTCTCTGTCATGTTGGGTATACCGCGGATATCGTTATCACCGAGAGCCTCACAGGCCAATGATATTGTAGAGATTGGCGTTTTGAACTCATGGGTCATATTATTGATAAAATCATTTTTCATTACGGCCAGCTTTTGCTGTTTAATAATAGTATTTACTGCAATGAAAAATGAGAGCAGGACAAAGCCCACAAGAAGCAATGATATAATGATCATCCCGGAGATGTCTTGCAGCAGAAAGGCCTTTTCTTTTGGAAAACTCACCACCAGATAGTCGGGGTTTGGGTTTCTGTCGCTCGGATACAGTGGTGTTACGATGCAGTTCTCAAGCATTGTTTTTTCAAAGCCGTTTTTCCCAGTGAAAATAATCGTGTCATCGAGAGGTTCGTAAATGGCATAATGGTACGTTTTTGGCGTATTAATGCTTCGTAGCGTTACCTGTATAAGTGAATCCAAAAGATTGAAATCCAGCCTTTCAGAGGTGCTTTGATACTGGCCTCTGTTCAAAAGATCTTCAAAAAACTGGTTGATAAGAATGGATTTTGAGAAATATATATCAGTGTATTGGTTATTGATGAACTGTTGCCATGGATCGGTGTTTATTGGTCTCCCTGAATCGGGAAGGTTTACAAAACCGCGGTTGGCCTCTGTGGCAGCAAATTGTTCGCTTATTTCAATTTTCTCAATTACACGAACCACATCCGATAGGGTTTCCGATACCTTACGGTTGAAATTGGCCTCATTTACACTAATGGCATTTTGCATCCAGTAAAACTGGAGACCCACCAGGCCGATTAGCGCAAGGCTGGCAATAACGATGATCGGGAGCGTCTTCTTTTTCATCTTTGACATATTACAAATTTACACTCCGGCAGATTACAAAAAAGATTGTTAACATATATTAACTTTTGTTGGCTTCTGTTAACAGGTATGGCACAATTTATGTAATAATTTTGCCGTTGTGATTATGATAAATTTAAATGATGAACCATATAAGTTTTAGTTAGATAAACCTGTGTTATTAAATTCCAACATCGCGCTGGAATGTGTGTTTTTGGGTGCAGTGAGTTTTTCGCTGCACTTTTTTTATTTTTGCAAATATTTAAATGTGTAAACCATCGCATATGAAACAGATACAACTTGATATCCGTCACATGAACGGATTCGTGGAACAGGGAGAGCTCAACGCCTTCCAGAAAGAGCTTAATGTGGTTCACCCCATGCTTTTTAATAAAAAAGGAAAAGGTAAAGATTTCCTCGGCTGGCTCGACCTCCCCTCGGGGATTACTGACGATGAGATAGTAAGAATTGAAAACGAAGCACAACGACTCAGGGCAATGTCGGAAGTTGTTGTGGTGATTGGAATCGGTGGCTCCTACCTTGGTGCAAGAGCACTCCTGGAAGCTACTAAACACGCTTTCAGCCATATGCTGGACGATCAGGGTAGCCCGGAAATAATTTATGCCGGCCACCATATCAGTCAGGATTATCTTCATGACCTTACAGAAGTACTGGATAAAAAAAATTATTCCATCATCGTAATTTCAAAGTCCGGAACTACTACGGAGCCGGCCATAGCATTCCGTTTATTAAAAAGCCATCTGGACGCAAAATATGGTAAAGAAGAGGCGTCAAAGCGTATTGTTGCAATAACCGACAAGGAGCGCGGCGCTTTGAAAAAGCTGGCAACAGAGGAGGGCTATCCAACTTATGTCGTGCCTGATGATGTGGGTGGACGTTACTCGGTACTTTCTCCTGTGGGTTTGCTTCCCGTAGCCTGTGGCGGCTTTGATATCCGTAATCTCATTCAGGGCGCCAAAGAGATGGAAGAACTTATCAAAAGCACACCTGATATGGAGAAAAACCCGGCCGCAAAATATGCCGCTGTGCGCAACATCCTGTATCGGAAAGGTAAAGCAGTGGAATTTATGGTGAATTACCTGCCTTCCTTATATTATATTACCGAATGGTGGAAACAGCTCTATGGGGAAAGCGAAGGAAAACAGAACCGTGGTATCCTTCCTCATGGTGTTAGCTTTACCACCGATCTGCATTCCATGGGACAATATATCCAGGATGGCTTGAGGGTGATTTTTGAAACAACCCTCTCGGTGGAAAAAACAAAACATAAAATTAACATCCCGGAAGATGACGCCAATCTCGACGGGCTCAATTACATCGCCGGAAAAGATCTGCAGTATGTAAATAAGATGGCAGAACTGGGAACAACGCTTGCCCATGTTGATGGTAATGTTCCAAACATGCATATCCGCATTCCGGAGATTACTCCGTATTATTTAGGGCAGCTTATCTATTTCTTTGAGGCTGGATGTGCTTTGAGCGGATATATTCTGGATGTAAATCCATTCGACCAGCCCGGCGTCGAGGATTATAAACGCAACATGTTTGCATTGTTGGGAAAACCCGGATTTGAAGCAGACACAAAGGCAATACAGGAACGCTGTAGAGACACCCAATAGGGTGTCTCTTTACACCCTGTTGAATGTCCGGAGACACCCTGTTGGGGTATAAGGAGACACCCTATAGGGTGTCTCTACAGGATACCGCGTAAATACGATTCAATCTCCGCCGGGAAATTTTCATACTCCAGTGTATGGATCTTTTGTGCCAATGATTCCGGTGTGTCGGATTCAGAAACAGCACATTTTGCCTGAAAAAGAATATCGCCATCGTCATATTTTTCATTCACCAGATGAATGGTGATCCCCGACTCTTTCTCTTTATTGGCAATAACAGCATTGTGAACTTTCATGCCGTACATTCCTTTTCCTCCATAGGAAGGAAGGAGTGCTGGATGGATGTTTATTATTCGATCCTTATAGGCTTCTGT
Organism: uncultured Bacteroidales bacterium; assembly: GCA_964594665.1. Taxonomy (GTDB): domain Bacteria; phylum Bacteroidota; class Bacteroidia; order Bacteroidales; family BM520; genus BM520. The sequence continues at coordinate 16,627 of CAZQNY010000044.1, read as the reverse complement.
GATATTTGCGGGAATGAGCCAGAGAAAACCTGCCAGCACGATTAAATCCGGGCTGTCGTGTTGTAACTGATCCAATACCTTTAAAGAGGTGTAGAAATCGTCTCTGTTGAACACCATTGAAGGGATCTTCAGGTTTTTTGCCCTTTCAATAACATAGGCCTGTGGTTTGTTGCAGTAGATCCTTACGACAGACAGGTCGTGAATGGTTGAAAATACCTCAGCGATGCGCTGTGCATTGGAGCCGTTTCCGGAAGCAAAAATGACGATTTTTTTCATTTTACAAAGATATAATGATTCTTAAAACCAGCGAAAAGAGGGTAAACAACTGTTCGTATTAGTTGAATGTAAATATATACATATAACTGGTAATTAAATCATTGTGGCGATAGATTTCACTTTTTTGATGTTAAATTTTGTTTATAACTGTGAAAATACCGTTCTTTGCTTCCGCGTTTAACTAAAAATTAGAAGTCATGTCAGACATTGCAACTAGAGTAAAAGCTATTATCGTTGATAAGCTTGGTGTAGATGAAAGTGAAGTAACACCTGAAGCTAGCTTTACTAACGATCTCGGAGCAGATTCTCTCGACACTGTTGAACTTATCATGGAATTCGAGAAAGAATTTAATATCGCTATTCCTGATGAGCAGGCAGAAAAGATTGGTTCTGTACAAGAAGCAATAACGTACATTGAAGACAATTCAAAGTAAAAATTAAAAACTGTAACATGACCCCAAGAAGAGTTGTTGTTACAGGTCTTGGTGCGCTAACTCCATTGGGCAACACCGTTTCAGAATACTGGGATGGCTTGATCAATGGAGTTAGTGGTGCTAATGAGATCACCCGTTTTGACGCCAGCAAGTTTAAAACCCGTTTTGCCTGTGAGCTGAAAAACTATGATCCCATCCAGCACTTTGATCGCAAGGAGGCCCGTAAATTAGATGCGTACGCACAGTATGCCCTCATTTCTACTGAGGAAGCAATAAAAGATTCCGGACTGGACCTTGAGTCGATAGATCTTGACAGAGCCGGCGTAATATGGGGCTCAGGAATTGGAGGTTTGGATACCTTCATTACTGAGATAACCAATTTCACAAAAGGAGACGGCACACCGCGTTTCAATCCGTTTTTCATCCCCAAGATGATTGCGGATATCGCTGCAGGTCATATCTCCATTAAATATGGTTTTAGAGGCCCTAACTACAGCACAGTTTCTGCTTGTGCATCATCAGCCAATTCACTGACAGATGCACTGAATCATATCCGTTGTGGCCATGCTGATATTTTTATTACCGGAGGTTCTGAGGCTGCCATTAATGTTGGTGGTATCGGTGGTTTTAATGGTATGCATGCTATCAGCACACGTAACGATGATATCAAAACCGCTTCACGGCCTTTTGATAAAGATCGTGACGGATTTGTGCTTGGTGAAGGATCAGGAACGTTGATCTTTGAAGAGTATGAACATGCCAAAGCCCGTGGTGCAAAGATATACGCCGAAGTAGCAGGCGCAGGCCTTTCTGCTGATGCATATCATATGACCTCTCCACACCCTGAAGGTGACGGAGCGCGTAAATCCATGGCTTATGCCATTAAAGAAGCAGGTATTGATCCATCACAAATCGATCATATCAATACCCATGGTACTTCTACTCCTCTTGGAGATATCGCTGAACCAAAGGCTATTGTCAAACTTTTTGGTGACCATGCCTACAAAATTGCCATTAACTCTACAAAATCCATGACCGGTCACCTTCTGGGTGCTGCCGGTGCTATTGAAGCGATTGCTTCTATACTGGCAATTAACAACAGCCTTGTGCCACCTACAATAAACCATTTTACCGATGACCCTGATATCGATAATAACCTCGATTTCAACTTCGGTACCAAGGCAACGCCTCGTGAGATTACTTATGCTTTAAGTAATACTTTTGGCTTTGGTGGCCACAATGCAAGTATCATTTTTAAAAAATTAGCTGAATAAAAATTTTTCCTGATAGGAATAGTGAGACCGGTAAAAGCATATTTTTCAGACGATAAAGAACTTTTTAATGCCATAAAAAATATTTTCGGGTATTATCCGGGCAACATATTTTTGTACAAACTGGCTTTAAGGCATAAATCGGCTGCTAAAGAGGAGTCTCACGGGTTAAAAATCAGCAACGAAAGGCTTGAGTATCTTGGCGATGCCATTCTCGGGGCTATCGTTGCTGATTATCTTTTTAAAATATTCCCTTATAAAGATGAAGGGTTCCTGACACAGATGCGGTCAAAAATCGTATCCCGCTCCCAGCTTAATAAATTATCCCGTAAAATGGGACTGCATAACCTCATCGAAACCCAATCGCACGATAACAACCACTATCGCTCTATCAATGGCGATGCTTTCGAAGCTTTTGTCGGTGCTATGTACCTTGATAAAGGTTATGAGTTCTCAAAAAAAATTATTATCGATCATGTAATTAAAATTGGTTATGATATCGATGAACTCCAGTCTACAGATTTTAATTATAAAAGTAAACTCATTGAATGGTCGCAGAAAAATAAAAGGGATATTGAGTTTAAGGTGATTGGAGAAGAAGGTAGTGGATACAATAAACAATATGTTGTACAGGTCTTTATTGAAGAAACTGGATACAAAAAGGGCTATGACTATTCCATTAAAGGTGCAGAACAAAATGCCGCTGAAAAGACCTGGAAGGTAATCGGAGAATCTAAGGTTTAATTCGTACCTTTACCGAAAGCGAATTACTATGCCCAAAAGGAGCTTTCGACCTGATCCATTGGATTATACAGACTTCAGTTTTTTCAGTATTGTCGGCCGGATGCCTGATTATAAGCTCGCCTACAGACTGAATAAATCTACGGGTATGAAATTTTGTAAAGCTCCCGACCTTCCTGTTTATACCTCTTCAAAACCTGTAATGTGTTCTTTATATTATTTTTATGATGAAATATTCCGAATTAAGTATTTTTTGATTAAGAATATCAATGATTCTACTATCTTGGCCCCCACATTAAAAAATATCGATTACTTTTTACTGGCTGAAGGTTTTACCAACCATCTTGACCCTGATGCCATGATAAATAAAATGAGAAATGTAAACGGCATTCTGGCAGTACTTCCATTAAAAGCAAACCAGATAAAAGAAGGTAAATACCTTCTGGAGGATCTTGAACTTCATAAAATTGAGTAGCTCTGCCGTTGAAGTTGTAAATGAAGAGACAGAAAACATGAAAACAAAAGTTGTTGCTACCATTGGGCCTGTATCCCAAAATCAAAATGTATTATCCGACATGGTTCGTGCCGGTGTGAATGTTATTCGACTGAATTTTTCCCACGGCAGCTATGAAGAACAACTGCAGCGTGTTAACCTTGTTCGTGAGGTCAATAAAGAACTGGGTACTAAAACAGCTATCCTTGCCGACCTCCAGGGCCCCAAAATCCGTACAGGTATGGTCCCTGATGATGGAATTTTCCTGAAAAAAGGTGAACGCATTGTCTTTACCAATGAGCCTATGCTTGGCTCTCAGGAGAAAATCAGCGTGCAGTATCATTTCTTCCCCCGTGATGTAAAACCCGGTGATCAGATAATGGTCGATGATGGAAAATTACTTTATAAAGTGATTGATACTGACGGTGAGAAAGAAGTTATCCTGGAAGCTATGGTCGACGGAGCCATAAAGTCACGCAAAGGTATTAACCTGCCTGATACGGATATCTCAATGCCCGGGCTGACAGATAAAGACAAACGCGACGTGGAGTTTATCATGTCGCTGGATGTTAACTGGATAGCTCTCTCTTTTGTACGCTCTGCAAAGGATATTATTGAGCTTCGTGAACTGATTGACTCTTATAATACAGCGAATAAACCACGGATTATAGCTAAAATTGAAAAACCCGAGGCGCTGGACGATATTGATAATATTATCGCTGCTTCCGATGGTATTATGGTAGCACGTGGCGACCTTGGCATTGAAGTGCCACAGGAAAAAGTGCCCATGATACAAAAAATGCTTGTCCGTAAATGCCTTGATGTAGCAAAGCCCATAATTATTGCAACCCAGATGATGGAGGGCATGATCTCCAATGTCAGGCCTACACGCGCAGAGGTTAGTGATGTGGCTAATTCCGTACTCGATGGTGCTGATGCCCTGATGCTCAGTGGCGAAACCTCTGTGGGTAACTTCCCCGTGGAGGTGGTGAAAACAATGCGTCAGATAATTCGTGAAGCGGAACAATCAGATTATCCCTATCATCGCAAACCTGAAATTACCAGCCCCGACAGCGACCGTTTTATCTCCGACTCAGTACTCAATCAGTCCTGTATCCTGGCGCAACAATGCGGCGCAGCATCCATAAATACCCTTACCAACTCAGGCTATTCAGCCTTTAAACTCTCGTCGCAACGGCCCAACACACGGTTGTTTATCTTTACCAATAAGCCTCACCTTGTTGAAACGTTATCTCTGGTGTGGGGGGTGGAAGCTTTTTTCCTCGAACCCAAAGGATCTACCAGTAAAACCATCGAGGCCATGAAGAAACTTTTAGGTACCTGCAGCGCGCTGAAAAAGGGTGATATTATTATCAACCTTGCCAGCGGGCCTGTTTATGAATTTGGTAAAACCAATATGCTCCGACTGGGTAAAATGGAATAGTACCGGAATTACACGTAACTTTGCAACAGCACCACGGCGTTTATGCTCCATGGTGCTGTTGATCGTTAACAGATACTTATGGCAGGAAAGCAAAAATACTATGTGGTCTGGGAAGGACATAACCCGGGGATTTATCAAAAGTGGCACGAGTGTAAACGTCAGGTTGACGGTTACGATGCTGCTAAATACAAGTCGTTTACTTCTCTGGAAGATGCCACTATGGCATTCCGCTCCGATTACCATGATTATATAGGCAAAAAAACCACCAGCAAGCTTACAAAACAGCAAATTGAAGCTCTTGGCAAACCTGTTTTGCCGAGCATTTCTGTTGATGCAGCCTGCAGCGGAAACCCCGGGAAGCTGGAGTATCAGGGTGTGGATACCGAAACCGGGGCAAAACTGTTTCATGTGGGTCCCTTTCCCAAAGGAACTGTGAACCTGGGAGAGTTTCTTGCTTTGGTACATGGTATCGCATTCCTGAAACAACGCGACCTCGACCTGCCCATCTACTCTGACTCACGCACGGCTATGGCATGGCTCAGAAATAAGGATATAAAGACGAACCTCCCGCGCACTCCGGAAACAGCTAAACTCTTCGAACTCGTCGACCGCGGAATCCAATGGGTTCGCAATAATGACTGGCCAAACGATATCCTCAAATGGGAGACCGAGGCCTGGGGAGAGATTCCTGCCGATTTTGGAAGAAAATAATTTGTCTTTCGCATTTTATTAAGTTGTTTTTCTCCTTTTTGAAGATGAACTGCTGATTCATGAAAAACGTTATCTTTAAGGAATGAAACTTTGTGGTGTCAGCATATTTGTCTTACTGCTGGTTGTTGCATCTCTTAATATCGTTGCACAACCGCAGATCATCAGCTCTTCAGGGCCTGATACCACCGGAAATTATCAAATCGCAGAATATATTATTGAGCTTAATGCCACATTTGTAAATCCTTATGATGCGGCAGAGGTTTTATTACAGGGTTTTTTTATCTCTCCTTCCGGGGATACCTCCGCTGTGGATGGCTTTTATATGAAACCCTATACCCTTATTGCTCCCGACACCCTTTCTGCCCCCGGAGACCCCCAGTGGCGTGTACGCTTTGCCCCGGAGAATACAGGCCTGCACACTTGTTATTTTAGCCTGACTGACCAGACTGGTTCTGTGTCTACAGCGATGGATACATTGATGGTAATTCCTTCACAGGAGAAGGGTTTTCTCTCCTTTAACGATAATTATCTGTACCATTCCGACGGATCACCATTTATTGGTGTGGGGGAGAATATGTGCTGGGTTGCCAATTACAGGTACTCCGATTTCGACCGTTGGAGCGATAGTCTTGTGGCCAATCATTGTAATTTTGTGCGTGTCTGGTTTACGGTATATACTTTTCAGATCGAGTGGAATACTTCCGGCCCTGTGGGAACCTATACCGGAAGGCTTCACCAGGCATGGTGGCTGGATTGGTTTTTGGAACTGATGCAGCAAAAAGGGATAAAGGTTCAGTTGTGCCTTAACGAAACCCAGGCTTTTATAACCTCCGGATTTCCCAGCTGGGACTATAACCCTTATTCTGTAACACAGGGAGGCCCCTGTACTTACCCCTGGGAGTTTTTTATAAATGAGGATGCACGCAATTTCTATAAGCGACGGCTGCGCTATATCGTTGCCCGCTGGGGTGCATACTCTTCACTGGCCTTATGGGAACTTTTCAATGAAGTGAATGGTGTTGAAGGATATGATGGACATGAAAATGAAGTGGGTGCCTGGCATAATGAAATGGCGAATTATCTGAATGAAATTGATAATTACGATCGCCCCGTTAGCACCTCATATCTTAATAATGATCCTTTCCCCAATGTGTGGCCTTATGAATCAATTGATTTTACACAGGCTCACAGCTACTCCAACGATCCTCATCAGGAATACGTCAATTATCGTATTACCAGTCATTATTTGTCGACCTTTGACAAACCCACCGCTATGGCGGAGATAAATATCAGCCATTCACCGACAACAAATATTCAGTACGACCCCAATGGGGTACACATACATAATTCTGCCTGGGGAGCACTGTTCTCAGGTTCTTTTGTTTCTGCGTTGCCCTGGTACTGGGAACATTACGTTGATGGTCAGAATTTGTATTATCAGTTTGCCGGTGCCGGAAATTTTGCAAAGCATATTTCGCATCCTGTATTATTACAAAGAACATTACCCCAGACAAGTACGGATCCTGGTTTAGATTTTGACGTCCTTCCGGGTTTTACACAATCTTTTGTCAAGGCTCCGGAAAACTATTTTACAATATACCGCAACGGTATTATGAGCCCTGAAAGTGATGATCTGGGCGCTACACTTTATGGTTACGGCTTTAATTTTTACCGTAATCCACCACATTTTATTGTCGATTATGATGCACCGGGAACTTTTAGTGTTACCACAGGGGAAACAGCATTGTTTTCAAAAATTAAAATTACCATAGATGGTGCAACATATCTGAGCCAGACCGCATCACCAAATACCACGTATTCGATTTCTGTTCCTGCCGGTGATCATACGATTTTATGCGAAAATACCGGGAATGGATATATGAATGTGGAGAGTTATAATTTTGGTGATTATGCTGCAAATATCCGTTGTTATGCTTTGCAAAGCGATACCGCAGCATATGGCTGGGTGCATCATCTGCAGTATAATTATCAGGAACTTTATTACAATGGTATTCCTGACCCTGTTGCCAGTGGTGATGTTAATCTGGGTAATTATGCACCCGGATACTATTTCCTCGACCGATACAGTGGCGATGAAGGTACTTTTATCAGTCGCGACGTGATAGTTCACCAGGGAGGGGAACTGGAGTTTACTATCCAGAACCTGCAGCACGATATGGGGTTTATTCTGCGAAAGCAGTCTTCTGCAATACAGGCGGGAATGAGTGTTACTGATACCGTGGTATGTGTAGAAAATGGTGTTTTTTTTTCAGATACGACACAGGGCATTTACACCCAGCGAAAATGGATTTTTGAGGGCGGATCTCCTCCTGTTTCATCAAATAAAAACCTCTATATTTATTATAACAACCCCGGAGTGTATGATGTTACGCTTATTCATTCCAATGCTTTTACCAGTGATACGGTCATATATCATGATTTGATACATGTTGAAAGTAGTGCGGACACCCCGGCAGGGATAAGTATTCCCGGTGCGGTGTGTTTTGGTGAAAATAACGTAACGCTTTTAGGTGCCCCCGTACTAAATGCCTCATCCTATGGCTGGGTGCTGCCTCCCGCATGTTCGGGAAGCTCTGACAGTACAACCCTTTTACTGACTCTGGCACCGGATTTTATTGCAGATAATGTTGGATATTATGCTGTGAATAATTGTGGATCCTCTGATACTGTGTATGCTGCCCTGACAATTACTCCTGCTCCGGAGCTCATTGATAGTATTACCGGTCCTGATAAGCTTTGTACAAATGTTTCCGGGTATTTTAGTGTCCCGGAAATTGAAAATGCCTCTTTCTACACCTGGAGCGACGGATATTCCCATTGGGATACGGAAGAGAATTTTGCATCTGTTCAGTTTTCCGCTCCGGGAAACCATACCCTTACCGTCCAGGCCAAAAATGATTGTGGCCAGTATACGCAGGCACAAAAAACGGTATTTGTGAAAAATCCCGTTGTCTTTCCCGGGTTAATAGCTGGAGAGAGCCAGGTTTTTCATTCTCAAAGTAATACTCCTTTTCATAGTGCAATAATCCCTAATGCTGAAGAGTACCTCTGGACCTTTCCGGATGGTTTTCACAGTAATTCAGCGACAATGAAAAACATCAACCTGGCTTTTGATAATAGTGCTGCGTCGGGGTGGGTAACCTGCCGGGGGGTAAATGTTTGTGGCCCGGGCCCGGAGAGCTCGTTTTTTGTTGATGTTACCCCTTTGCCTGCAGGTTGGAATCCGCTGTGGTATGGTGCAGTTCATACTGTTTCTACAATCGATAATCTTCCGGTGTTTCTTGATGGGGAAGCTTTGTCGGGCGATTATGTGCTGGGTGTATTTTATTCATCCGGAAGCAATCTGGAGTGTGGGGGAGCTGTTCCTTCTTCATTTTTGAATGATAATGATTTTCAGCTTTATGCCGATGATGTGCAAACAAATGTGAAGGATGGATTTTACACGGGTGATTCGCTGGTTTGGATGCTTTACAGTGCTGATATGGATGTTTCCTGTTTTGCTGAAGTGGAATATTTTTATGGCCCGGAGCATTATACACCGGGGGGGACGAGTGTAATCACTGAAGTAAATGCAACTTTATTGCGGCGCGATTCAGTGTTGATTCCCCAGGGATGGTCAGGGCTTTCTTCGTATATCATTCCTGATGATACCCTGGTTGAGAGCCTTTTCTCCGGGGTTGTGGAAAATCTGATAATTTTGAAAACTGTTAACGGACTGGTTTTCTGGCCGCCATGGAGCAATACGATTATCTCATGGGATGAAAAAAGTGGTTATCGTACCAAGTTTGAAGAGCCCCGATATCTGGTTTTTGAAGGAAAACGAAACACGGATAAAAGCCTGTCTCTTAACGAAGGATGGTCGGAAATCCCTGTTCCTGCCAATAATCCCGTTGATGTGGATGTACTGTTTTCACCGGCCTCGGATACAGTAATTATAGTGAAAGAATCAGCCGGAAACGGTGTCTTCTGGCCCGCTGTTGGTGTTAATACCTTGGGTCTGCTGTATCCAGGAAAGGCCTATCTGATGAAAACAACTCACCCGCTGTCGTTTGCCTTCCCTGCTGATACCCTTTTCCCGGGCGGTTTTTCTAATGAAGATGATAAAACAATTCCCTTTGTTCCTCCTTCTCCGGTGAATCATATGTTTGTTTTTTCCAACAATGCCCTGAAGTCTGTCTCCGGAGATGAAATTGTTGCCGTATCGCCGGATGGAAATATATCAGGACGGGGTTTCATTAATGGTGATCAGCTAAGTATTGCTGTTTATGGTGGCGAAGGGCTTTTTTCCGTTGGAGAGGCAGTTGTTTTTAAATGTCCACCAGATACCACCTGCTATGTTTCTGTAGATAAGAATAATAATGTTTTCTCCTGGAATGATAATGGTTATTCTTTTGTTTCCGGCCTGCAAGAGGTATCATATTCCGCTGTGGCAGAAGGGAATGAAATATTGCCTGTTGTTACGGTCCACCCCAATCCTGCTATTCACAAAACATGGTTTACAATTTTCCTTCCGGAAAAGTTGGATGATGCCGTTCTATCTGTGTATTCATCCGAAGGCATGCTGGTGACTGAAATCACGGTTACCAGTGAACAGCAAACGTATCTTTGGAAAGCCGTTGCTTTTCCTCCCGGGGTGTATCACTACGAACTTATTACAATAAAACAGCGCATCACAGGTAAAGTCGTGCTCCGTTAACATAAGGATGAGTTACATGTCTTTCAGCATTGCTGCTATAAGGTTTGAGGTGCTGTTGGCTATATCCACAATTGTTTTATCCTGCATATAGCATGCTGTGGTGTAGATACGGTTTTTTGCATCTGTTGTAACCTGACCTTTTGCGGTATTTATATGCGTTGCACCTGCTTGTTCAATCGCCAGCGCGGTACCCTCGTCATTGCCAACCGTTACAGTGGCATTGTTTACAACCTGAGCCACCAGAACAGGAGCAATACACATGGCGCCAACAGGTTTACGTTCGGCAATCATCTCTAAAATTACTGCAGCAACCTCTTTTTCAACGGTGTAGTTGTCGCCATTGGAAAAGGCATAATTGCTCAGGTTTTTTGCTGCACCAAAGCCACCGGGAAAAACAATGGCATCGTACTCCAGTGCGGAGAACGCACTCAGGGGTTTGATTTTTCCCCTTGCAATACGCGCTGATTCAATAAGCACATTTCGGCTGTCATCAACCACTTCGCCCAGCAAATGGTTTACAACATGAGTCTGTTCTATATCGGGAGCAAAACACTGGTAAGATGCTCCGTGTTTTTCAATGGCATACATTGTCATTACAGCTTCATGTATTTCTGCACCGTCGTATACGCCACAACCGGAAAGTACTACAGCAAATTTCTTCATTATACTATGATTTTTATCAAGCAAATATCACAAAAATCCCGTGAAATTCCATAGCTGTGGCAATATATGATTGTATCTTTAACAAAATTTTTTTTATGTGTGGAAGGTATTCATTTGCAGCACTTGCTGAAGAGGTTGAAAACAGGTTTCATGTAAAAATTGATGGCAGTACCTGGAGGGTGCGGTATAATAGTGCGCCATCACAGGATCTGGCTGTCATCACCAATGAAAGACCTGATACGGTGTCTTTTTTGCGTTGGGGACTGATTCCATCCTGGGCAAAGGACCCGGCAATAGGAAATAAGCTTATTAATGCGCGTTCGGAATCGGCAGCGGGAAAGCCCGCTTTTAAGAGAAGCATGGCGTCAAAACGTTGCCTGGTGCTGAGTAGCGGGTTTTATGAGTGGAAAAAGGTGGGGAAAAGCAAAATACCCATGTATATTACGATGAAGGAACATAAACTCTTTGCCATGGCTGGCATCTGGGATCAATGGAGTGCACCGGGTGGTATCGACATGAAAACTTTCTCCATCCTCACCATGGAGCCCAATGAGTTTATGAAAGGTGTGCATAACCGCATGCCGGTGATTCTTAGTCCTGCCTCTGAGCAACGATGGCTTGAGACAGCGGACCCCGTAATGCAGAAAAAGCTCTTCTTAACTCCGGAAAACAGTGCTATGCAGATGCATCAGGTGAGCACCTTGGTGAATTCTCCTTCAGCAGACCATCCAGACCTGATTCTTCCTGTTGGCGGAGAGCAGGCTTCATTATTTTAAATAAGAGAAACCGATTTTGAGATAACAGGTACTTCCACCTTCTTTATGGGTACATAATTCACATACCTATAGGTCTTCTGTAGCAGTTTTTTGTTCGATGCACCGTGGCCGATGGCATACCGCAACTCCTCTTCCGGAACGAGTAGTGTGATGGCGTTTTTCTTCTCTGATTTTTTTATTTTGAAATATAGCTGCTTCCAGACTTCGGTTAGTAAAAGTTCCCGGAAAGCAACATGAAAAGGCCCGGCCAAAAGGTCTTCACCGTTAAGGAAACCCTCCGAAGGATGGAGCCCCACACGAATAATCTCCACGCCGGCCTCTTCAAAGATAAGGTAGGGTTTAATGCTGTATTCGATGGCCTCTTCAATGGTCATTGCATGATATTGACCATTTTTCCATAAATCCTCCAGGTCGGTATCTTTTACTACCAAAGTAGGATAAATACGTGTGTTTTTTGCACCAAGTGCAATGATTTTTTTTGCTGTTTCTTCTGATTTTTCCGGAGTATCGCCGGGAAGGCCTGTCATCATTTGCAGGCCAAGGTCAAAGCCGTAATCATTAATGAGCGCTGCGGCCTTTTCTACATCGGCAACCGTATGCCCGCGATCGGAGAGAAGCAACACCTCATCGTCAAGGCTCTGGGCACCCAGTTCGATGGTCTTTACATAACCGGCTTTCAGCATTTCCAGAATCTTTTTTGTGATGTAGTCGGGGCGGGTGGAAATTCTGACGGAGTGAATAATCCCGGCTTCGATGAAGGGTTTTACCACGTCAAGATATGCCTGTTGCTCGCTTATCGGGATGCCGGTGAAGCTGCCACCAAAGAATGCAACTTCACGATGGGGGATATCTTTCAGGGTAACCAGATGTTCGTCTATGATTGCTTTCACCTGTGCGGTGGATGGCGCTTTTGCCCTGCCGGTGATATGGCGCTGGTTACAAAACACGCATCTGTGGGGGCAGGCCTCTTCAGGGATAAAAACCGGTATTGTCGCTCTTTGCTTCATTATTTTCTTTGCCTGCACAAAAGTAATCTATTTTGAAAAGAGAATTTTATGTAAGAAAAACGACAGAGAAAGTCACTAATCGAATTAGTTTTTCGACTTTTTCGGAATACAATCCCTAAAAGTTTCGACTTTTTCGGAATAGAATCCAAAAATGTTGTATTTTTATCAAAAACAGTAAAGATGATACAGCGACTACTGGAAAATACGATCAGACAAAAAGAAGGCACAGGAAAAGCTATTGTTATAATTGGATCAAGACAAGTAGGAAAAACAACATTATTAAAACAGCTATTTTCTGAAAGAGATGATTTACTATGGTATAATGGTGATGAAGCTGATATTCAACAACTATTTGCTACCCTGACATCAACCAGAATGAAAGCATTGGCATCAAACAAAAAGACATTAATTATTGATGAAGCTCAGCGTATATCTGATATAGGTTTAAAATTAAAGATCATAGTAGATAATATTCCTGAACTACAGGTAATTGTATCCGGTAGCTCTGCATTCGAATTGGCAAACAAAATCAATGAGCCTCTTACAGGTAGAAAATGGGAATATAAAATGTTTCCTTTATCATTTAAAGAGATGGTCGATCATCATGGCTTTATTCATGAGAAGAGAATGTTATCACATCGTCTTGTTTATGGATATTACCCCGAAATTGTCTCTAACCCGGGAAGCGAATTTGAACTTTTAAAACAGTTAACAGATAGTTTCTTATATAAAGACATTCTCAATTGGGAAAGAATTCAGAAGCCCGACAAGCTTATTCAACTATTGCAGGCTCTGGCCTTTCAGGTTGGCTCACAAGTTTCTTATAATGAAATTGGTCAAATTTGTAGTCTTGACTCAAAAACTGTCGAAAAATATATTCAGTTACTTGAGAAAACGTTTATTGTGTTTCGTTTGGGGTCATTTAAAAGAAATCTACGTAATGAGCTCAAAACCAGCAAGAAAGTATATTTCTATGATAATGGAATAAGAAATGCACTGATTGCTAATCTCAATAATATTGAGTCAAGAAGTGATGCTGGTGCACTATGGGAGAATTTTATTATATCAGAAAGAATCAAACACATAAACTATACAAACCAATGGATAAACTATTGGTTCTGGAGAACGAAAGATCAAAAAGAGATTGATTTCATAGAGGAATCAGGAGGTCAAATTACAGGTTATGAATTTAAATTTAATGCTAATTCAAAATGTAGGGTTCCGGCATCATTTAAAAAAGCATATCCGGATTCACAGGTTAGGATTATTCATCCTGATAATTTCGAAACAATTCTGGGAATAGCTGAATAATCATTTAGTATCCATAGTAGTCCCTTACAAATTTTCCGCTTCTGCGGAATGCGTCGCCGGCCTGCGGGAAGATATCACCAAGGATCATAAACGCGTGCACCATTCCTTCCACTTCGGTGTATGTAACCGGTACTCCGGCTTCTGCCAGTCTTTCAGCATACCTTCGTCCTTCGTCTCGTAAAGGATCACACTGGCAGGTGTATATCAATGCTTCCGGAAGGTCGCTGTTGAGGTCTGCATAGACAGGAGAGACATACCGGGAGCGCCATTCTGTACTATCCGGGCAATAGCTTTTCAGCACATTGCGGAGGTAGCTCTCAGGGATAAGGTAGTCTCGACCGGACATTTTTGTAAAGTACTTTCTTGAGTCGGTTATTTCATCAGAGACCATTGTGGAAGGATACCACAGCATCTGTAGGTAGATGTCGGGACCGTTTTTATCGTGTGCCATGAGAGTCATTACGGTTGCGAGACCACCACCGGCGCTTTCACCACTCACCACCAGCTTCTCCGGGTCACCGTTCCATTCGTGTGCATTTTCTGCCACCCATTCCAGTGCAGCATAGCAGTCGTTTACAGCTGCCGGATAGGGAAACTCCGGAGCCAGACGATACTCCACACTCACCACAAGGCATTTGGATGCCCGTGCAATCTTGCGCGCGAAATTGTCATAGTCATCCACACTGCCGGCGATATAGCCACCGCCGTGGTAGAATACAATAACCGGGATGTTGTGGCTGGCGACAACTCGTTTTGGTTTATAGATACGTACAGGAACAGGGTTTTCGCCCGATACAGTTTCATTTTTCACCCACTCCATTGGCGGAGGTTTGGGCATAAACTTCGCCGTATCCTTTATGGGGTTTCTTTCGGGGTGAGCCCATACCTCCACAACAACAGCGGCGGTAGGGTCGAGGAATGTTCCCGGCTCAGCAGTATATTGTAACTCTTTTACTTCTTTTTTGGGAAAACCCAGAACAGCTAGCTTTGTGTAGCCGCAAGATGACATTAGGGAGGCCAGCAGTACACCTAAAAATAGTGTTAAAAGTGAATGTTTCATTTTACTCAACATATTTTAAAACAAAGATAGCGATTTGGAATACCCGTCTTGGAGAAATTTCATATTTTTACAATCATGCTAACTGTAAATGAGAAAATACCACTTTATAGACAACTCCTTTGGGATTATAATATTTCTCAAGATGAGTTGAAGGCGTTTATCCTAAAAAAGAAAACGAATATTGGTCACTATTCTCATGAACAGTTAATGAAAAAGGTTTTTGAATCATATTCCTGGTATACTGTTTTAGATCTTTATTCAAAACAAGAAATTTTGGACATACTAAATGATGAGTTTATACAAAAATTAAAAACCCCTTCACTCAGAAAGAATTATGCCTTTATCAGAAAACGACTACAGGAAACTATATAATTTTCAGGATTTGTTCCTTGAACAATGGTGCAATTTAGATCTGCCATTTTACCTTACCGGAGGTACTGCCTTAGGGCGCTTTTATTTAAACCACCGGTATAGTGATGATCTGGATTTTTTTATCAATAATAGTGATAAGTTTAAACAGTATATTCAATATATAAGAGATTTTATAAAACATAACTTCAATACTCACAATGATCATCTACTCATTACAGATGATTATGCCAGATTTTTCGTCCACCTTGATAATCAAATACTAAAAATCGAATTTATTAATGACGTGGAATATTATGTCGGATCATCAGAGGAGATATATTTCGGCTATATTGATACACCTGTTAATATTTTATCAAATAAGCTAAATACATTGATATCAAGAGATGAACCTAAGGATGTATATGATATCATTATGATTGCTCTAAATTTCTCTTTCTCCTGGAAAGAGGTGTTTTTACACGCAAAAGAAAAGGCTGTTTTAAACGAAATTGATATAGAACGAAGATTAGTAACCTTTCCTGTTGAATTAATTTCAAATGTTAAATGGCTTATGGAAGAACCTGATTTAAATGAAGTAAGAAAACACCTATCCATAATTGCTAATGATTTTCTATATGGATTTGATAATAGTCTCGGGAAAAATATGCCTTCCATTGAATTGGCAAAGCCCGTGCTCTATAAATAAAAAAACCGCAGAAAAAATATCCTGCGGTTTAAAATTTTAATATCCCGGATTATTGTAATCCCTTCCTCTTCATCATTGCATCAGCAGAAGGATCCTGGCCGCGGAACTGCTTGTACAGCTTCATGGCATCGTCAGAACCACCTGCAGAAAGTACATTCTTGCGGAAAGCCTTTGCTGTAGCCTGGTCGAAGAGACCATTCTCTTTGAACGCTTCGAATGCATCGGCATCCAGCACCTCAGCCCATGTGTAGCTGTAGTAACCTGCAGAGTATCCACCACTGAAAATATGTGCAAAGTATGTAGGACGATAGCGAACGATGATTTCCGGCATCATGTTGATACGCTTCATAACATTTGCTTCGAAAGTGTTGGCATCAAGGTCGGTTTGTTCCTTGATGGTGTGCATATCCATATCAAGAATTGCAGCAGACATAAACTCAACCACGGCAAAGCCCTGATTGAAAGTACCACTCTTCTTCATCTTGGCAACGAGCTCGGCAGGAATTGTTTCACCGGTTTCATAATGGAAAGCGTACATATCGAGTACTTCAGGTTCAGTAGCCCAGTTCTCGAGTACCTGGGAAGGAAGCTCAACAAAGTCGCGTGGTACAGCAGTACCGGAAACACTGTGGTAGGTGCATTCGCTGAGAAGACCGTGCAGTGCAT
>CAZQNY010000043.1:0-22750 GCA_964594665.1 uncultured Bacteroidales bacterium | reverse complement strand
GATAACCCGACAACATGACAACCCGACAACGTTTTACCCCTGAATCTCCAGACCCAACAGGAGAAAAATACCTTTCGGGTCATGATACAACACGACAACATTTTAACCTTTTAACACTATAACAATGGAAATTAAAGTATTAGGAACAGGATGTGCTAAATGTAAAGCACTGGAAAAAGTAACACGCAAAGCAGTGGAAAATGCCGGCATCAATGCCAATGTAGTAAAAGAAGAAGACATAATGAAAATTATGGAGTATGGCGTAATGGTTACACCTGCTTTGGTGGTAGACGAAAAGATCGTTCTAAAAGGACGCGTTCCTTCAGTTGATGAAGTAACTTCATTATTAACTCAATAATCATTTTACCATGAAACAATTTATCAGCACTTTGGGATTTATTCTCTTTATAGGAATAATCTCCGTTTCTGCACAATGTTGCTCTGGCAATACTGAAACAACCAAGAAGCAGACATCTTGTTGCGACCAAACTGATTCAAAATCAACTGTAGAGGCTTATTACTTTCATGCCACACGCAGGTGTGCCACCTGTCAGGCGGTTGAAAAAGTCTCCGAAGAAGCTATTAAAGAGCTCTTTGGTAATAAGGTGAAATTCACTTCGGTAAACAGAGAAAAAGACGAAAACAAAGACCTTACGGACAAATATCAGGTTCATGGACAAACATTGCTCATCGTCAAAGGAGATAAGGTGGAAAATCTGACAAACTATGCCTTTATGAATGCGCGTTCCCACCCGGAAAAGCTCAAGGCTAAGATTAAAGAAACCATCGATGCAATGTAAACCTTATGGAAGCATTACAACAACTTCTGGAAACCTCTCAGTTTCCTGTTTTTACGGCGTTTATTCTGGGGCTTATGACCGCCATAAGCCCCTGCCCCCTGGCAACAAATATTACGGCAATTGGATTTATAAGTAAAGATATTTCCAGTCAGCGAAAAGTATTTTTCAACGGACTGATATATACTTTAGGACGTGCCATAACCTATACAACCCTCGGCGTACTGCTCTATTTTACCGCAGGGCAAATCCACCTGGAAGGGTTTATCCAGGAATGGGGAGAAAAAATCCTTGGACCACTACTGATACTTATTGGTGTATTTATGTTGGGGTTGATCAAAATAAATATCCCCGGTGTGTCGTCATTAACACAAAAGATGGAAAACTCACCGAAAAAAGGATTCCGCGGTGTTCTGCTTCTGGGAATCGTTTTTGCCCTGGCATTTTGTCCCTACAGCGGCGTCCTCTACTTCGGAATGCTTATCCCTATGACAATCAGTAGTCCCGGAGGGCTCTATTTACCCCTTTTCTTTGCCCTGGCAACCGGAATTCCTGTAATACTTTTTGCCTGGATTATAGCTTTTAGCGTAGGTTCTATCGGCAATACTTACAATAAATTAAAGATTTTCGAATTCTGGTTCAGAAGAGTCATCGCTGTACTTTTTATCCTTGTTGGAACCTATTACATTCTGATAATTTTCATATAAAAAAATTTACAATACTTGTTCGTGTTTTTACGAAATAAACGCTTTATCATGAAAAAGCATAATTTTTCAAAACTAAAAAATCATTCAGCAAACATTGCGGTTGCCGTTCCCTCGACAGATAATCATGGGGATGTCAAAACACAAAAACGGTTGAAACTACTGATTTCAATAGCTTTAGGCTTACCCGCATTAATATTGCTATACCATTATTTACCCGGACTGATTGATTACTTCACTTTCGAATTAATCAAACTCAATCCAGACTCTCATATCGGCACTGCTGTTAACTTCTTTTTCTACGATACCATAAAAATCTTTATCCTGCTTTTTCTTATCAGCAGCTTAATGGGAGTAATAAATGCCTATTTCCCGGTCGACAGATTAAGGATTTACTTAACAACAAAAAAGCTCTATGGTCTGGAGTATTTCCTGGCTTCATTCTTTGGTGCCGTAACACCGTTTTGTTCTTGCTCTTCCATTCCTCTATTTATTGGCTTTGTAAAAGGTGGATTACCATTGGGTGTAACTTTCGCTTATCTTATCACCTCACCTTTGGTAAATGAAGTTGCTGTGGCCATGTTTCTGGGGTTATTTGGTGTTAAAGCAACACTCATATACGCCGGTGCCGGTATTGTAATGGGTATGATTGGTGGTTTTATCCTGGGCAAATTAAAACTCGAACGACACCTCAGCGACTGGGTTAAGGATATTCAAAAAAACTCCATGGCAGAAAATGAAAAATGGCAGGGCGAAAAAACACCATTTATCGACAGGCTTCCCACTATTATCAGGGATGGCTGGGATATCGTTCGAAAAGTGGTTGTTTATGTTGTAATAGGAATTGCTATTGGTGGTGCCATGCATGGATATGTACCCGAGAATTTCTTTACTGAATTTCTTTCTGCAGATAAATGGTATGCTGTACCTTTGGCAGTGATACTGGCAGTACCTATGTATGCAAATGCAGCAGGTATTGTACCGGTAATACAGGTTTTCGTTGCCAAAGGAGTGCCTCTGGGTACTGCGATTGCCTTTATGATGGCCGTTGTTGGATTATCGTTACCAGAGGCAACATTATTAAAAAAAGTAATGAAATGGAAGCTCATAGGAATCTTCTTTGGAACGATTACACTATTTATCATTATCCTTGGGTATCTGTTTAATATTATTCTCTAATCAAAAAAAACAAACAATGAAAATTTTGATTCTTTGCACCGGAAACAGTTGTCGCAGTCAGATGGCGCATGGTTTCCTGCAATCTTTCGACCCGGAATTAACCGTTTGTTCTGCCGGCACAGAAGCCTCCGGAAGGCTAAATACCTCAGCAGTAAAGGTAATGGCGGAGGCAGGCATTGATATCAGCCACCACACTTCCGATTCCGTTGACCAGTATCTCAATGATGAGTGGGATTATGTTATTACTGTTTGCGGTGGCGCCAATGAGGTATGCCCGGCATTTCTCGGTAAGGTAAAACATCGTTTGCATATTGGCTTCGACGATCCGTCGCATGCGACAGGCAGCGAAGAATATATTTACAACGAATTTATTCGTGTTCGTGATGAAATAAAGGATGCTTTCAGCGATCTGTATAAAAATAAAATTAAAAGTCAGTAACCATGGAAAAGACGAAAAAACAAATAGGATTCTTTGAAAAATACCTTTCTCTGTGGGTTGCCCTTTGTATTGTCATTGGTGTTGCAATAGGTAATTTTGCCGGTGATAGTATCGGATTTCTCAGCAGTATGGAAATATACAAGGTAAATATTCCCGTAGCCATACTTATCTGGCTTATGATTTACCCTATGATGCTCCAGGTTGACTTTTCAAGCATTAAAAATGTTGGCAAAAAACCTAAAGGACTTGTTCTCACCCTTATTGTCAACTGGCTGATAAAGCCTTTCACAATGGCATTTTTCGCCTGGCTGTTTTTCACAAAAATATATGCTGCATTTATCAGTCCCGAGCAGGCCGGAGAATATATTGCCGGCGCCATTTTACTTGGTGCAGCACCCTGTACGGCAATGGTTTTTGTATGGAGTTACCTCACCGATGGGGATCCCAACTACACCTTGGTTCAGGTTTCTGTTAACGACCTTATCATTCTGGTAGCGTTTATTCCCATTGTTGGTTTACTTCTTGGCATCACAAACATCTCCATACCCTACGACACACTGGCTGCAAGTATAGTTGTCTTTGTGATTATTCCTCTTACAGCCGGATATTTAACACATAAAATCCTTATCAGGAAAAAAGGTCAGAAATGGTACACGGAGCATTTTCTTCCCAGGTTCAAACCGGTATCTGTTATTGCTTTATTATTCACATTGATCTTACTTTTTGCTTTTCAGGGGAATATTATCGTTAAAAATCCTTTAATAATCCTCCTTGTGGCAGTCCCACTTGTTATACAGACCTATTTCATCTTTTTTATTGCCTGGTGGGGAGGGAGGAAAATCAAACTTCCATATGCTGTTTGCGCACCCTCGGCCCTTATTGGCGCGAGCAATTTTTTCGAGTTAGCTGTTGCAGTGGCTATTGCTTTGTTTGGGCTCCAGTCGCCGGCAGCAATGGTTACTGTTGTTGGTGTTCTTGTGGAAGTACCGGTTATGTTATCACTTGTCAGATTCGCTAATAAAAGGCGTTATTGAAAACCATTTACTTTATATTTTCTCAAAGAACGATAAGCATTCGGTATGGTTTTCTTTAGTTTTCAATGAATAATTTTATACCTTTATAAAAAATTATTCCGATGCTGATAAAACTTGCATTGATCATCTCGGTGCTTTTACAATTTGCTGCAGCGGTAATCGCCATAACGTTAATCCGCCGCACGCGAACAAATATTGCCTGGTGGCTGATATCAGCGGCATTCTTACTCATGGCCGTGCGCCGCACCCTGGAGCTGTATAACTTCCGTAGCGATATCATTACAACCTCCGGCGATCATATCCGTTCCTGGATAGGAGTCGCTATTTCAGTACTTATGCTCGGCAGCCTGATCTTTATCCGTCGCATATTCGACATACAAAGGGAATACGACAAACTGCGAAAAGAGCATGAAGCGAAAGTCCTGCAAGCCATTATTCATACCGAAGAGCGTGAAAGAAGACGCTTTGCCAAAGAACTACACGACGGCCTCGGCCCCATTCTCTCATCCATAAAAATGAGCTTCAGCGCCATTGCCCGAAATACTGACAGCAACAGTGAGCTTGTAAAAAACACCTCCAATATGATCGACGAATCAGTGGCCTCTCTGAAAGAAATATCCGGAAACCTCAGCCCTCATATTCTGGAAAATTTCGGCCTTAACAATGCTGTAAACCATTTTATCCAAAATACACGTAAACCTTCCGGATTATCAATATCGTACACCTCACAGACTTCCCGGGGTGAGCTGACAAAAAACACAGAACTTACTATTTATCGCATTATATCCGAACTCATCCATAACGCCATAAAACACAGCCATGCCAACACTGTATCCGTAGATCTTAATAAAGAAGAGGATCACTACCTTTTGGAATACTTCGACGATGGCATTGGTTTCGACGAAGCACTGTGGGAAACTAGTCCGGGGATGGGACTTAAAAACATCACCTCCAGAGTAAAAGCCCTCAACGGGGAACTCCATTTTGATAGTACTCCTCAAAATGAAATTTATATTACCATTAAATTTTATAATACTGAAAAATGAAAGCTTTAACCATTGCCATCGTCGATGACCACTTGCTATTTCGCAAAGGATTCCGGCTTATCCTTGGCGAGCTTTCTGTTGTTGGTGATATTCTGGATTTTTCTTCAGGTGATGAATATTTATCCTACCTGACAACAGCCACTACACAACCTCATATAACCTTTATGGATATTGAAATGGAAGGAAAGAATGGCATTGAGACCACTAAGGAGGCCCATACAGTGTCGCCCGGGCTCAAAATCATTGCGCTTTCAATGTATAGCGATGCGATGTACTATAAACAGATGATTATTGCCGGTGCAAAGGGTTTTTTATTAAAAAATTCCGATATCTATGAGGTGGAACGCGCCATAGAGGACCTTTCTGCGGGGAAACAGTATTTTTCCAATGCCTTACTATCTGAAATCTTCACGGAAAGCAGCAAAACCAACGACAACACGCTTTCATCGCGGGAGATGGAGGTACTGCATCACATCTGCAAAGGTTTGTCGAATCCGGAGATTGCAAAAACGCTCCACCTGAGTAAACGCACCATCGACAAACACCGCGAGAATATCCTATCAAAAACCGGCTGTAACAACACCGCAGCCCTGGTGATGTATGCCATACGAAACGGCATTATCAATCTGTAAATACGCTTTTCAACGTATTCAAAATACGTTTTTAACGGGTTTTATGTAATAAATACCGCCAATACCTTTGCATAAAACTTACAACCATGAGATATCGTATTCACATCATCTCTCTGGCGATCGCATTGATTCTCTGCGGATGCAGCGGTTCTTCAGGAGATAAGAAACAAACAACCATCAATATCAGTGGTGCCTTTGCACTGTATCCACTCACCGTAAAATGGGCAGAAGCCTATATGCAGGAACATCCGGAAGTACGCATAAACATCTCTGCCGGCGGAGCAGGAAAAGGCATGACAGATGCCCTCTCCGACATGGTGGATCTGGGAATGTTCAGCAGAGAGGTTTCCAAAGAGGAGCAACAAAAAGGTGCATGGAAAGTAGCTGTAGCACGCGATGCAGTTCTGCCTACCATAAATATATCAAATCCATATCTTGAAAAACTACTTAAAAAAGGAGTTACAAAAGAACAGCTACAGGAAATCTTCCTCAACAAAACAATCACCTGCTGGGAAGAAATTTTCGGGGATAAGGATGAGATGCTGATAAACCTTTACACACGCAGTGATGCCTGCGGGGCGGCAGCGATGTGGGCAGCATATCTGGGAGCAGCGCAGGAGGACCTCGCCGGTACGGGAGTCTTTGGCGACCCCGGGGTAGCAGATGCCGTAAAACGTGATATGTATGGATTAGGATTCAATAACCTGGTGTATGTTTTTGATGTAAAGACAAAGAAAAAATACGAAGGCATCGAGGTGCTGCCCCTGGATCTGAACGGGAACCGGATAATTGATAAAGAGGAGGATTTCTATTCGGATATCGATGCCATTGCCGCCGCAGTGAAAAATGGCATCTATCCATCGCCTCCGGCCAGGGATCTCTACTTTATCTCCCACCAAAAACCACAAAAAAAACACGTTCTGGATTTCCTCACCTGGGTACTCTCTGATGGTCAGCAGTACGTTGAAACTGCAGGATACATTGCCATTCCCGGAAAACAATTAAAAGAAGAACTTCAAAAGATTCAATAAACGAAAAATGCAACATCCTTCAACAATTCGGGTACTGGACAAGATGAGCTCCGGGTGGATGCGGTTTTGGCTTTTATTTATGATGCTTATGCCAATACTCATACTGCTCGGGCTCATCATCCGATCGCTTCCGATATGTGAAACATCCTCATTATGGAGCATTATCACCGGCAATATATGGAAACCGGCAAAAGATCTTTTCGGGTTCAAACCTTTCATTATCAGCTCAGTATACGTCACGCTGTTAGCACTGTTATTAGCCGTTCCGGTGTGCATTTTCTCAGCCATGCACATTTGCTTCTATGCCCGACACTATATGCGGCAGGTGATACAGCCTGTTATTGATATCCTTGCCGGCATACCCTCTGTAGTATATGGCGTCTGGGGTATTCTGGCGGTAATACCTGCTGTTCGCATGCTGGCAGAAAAAATCTTTAACATCAGCACCAACGGATACAATATTCTTTCCGGAGGCATTGTACTTGCAGTAATGATCATTCCCTTTATGCTGAATATCCTTATCGACCTTTTCCACAGCCTTCCCACCGAGCTTCAGGAGGCCAGTTTATCGCTGGGAGCGGGGAAATGGCATACCGTAAAGCGTGTAATGTTAAAAAAGGCCATGCCCGGGATCATCTCCACTGTCGGGCTGGGGCTGTCGAGAGCCTTTGGTGAAACCATGGCAGTATTGATGGTTGTAGGTAATGTAACAGCAATCCCGAATGGAATCTTCGATGCAGGATATCCGCTGCCGGCACTTATCGCCAACAACTACGGAGAAATGATGTCCATACCCAAATACGATGCAGCACTGATGTTCGCCGCCTTGCTTCTGCTGGTCATCGTCGTACTTTTTAACCTTGGTTCACGAATACTTATCCTTCGCTATGCAAAAAACAGCCATTAGAAAAGCGCTGAGAAAAACCGAAGCAACAGGAGCCCATCTTTTGATGCGGCTGGCAACAGTGATTGTTATACTGCTGCTAACCTGCATAATTGTTACCATATTACGTCATGGTCTGCCGGCATTAACGTGGGAGATGATATCGCAAACGCCGAAGGGTGGTTTTTACTTTGGTCAGGAAGGTGGGATACTCAATGCAATCATCGGATCGCTATACCTTGCCGTGGGATCCACAGTGCTGGCGTTTGTAACAGGTTACCCGGTGGCATTATACCTCAACACCACCATGCGGAGCCATAAAAAAGCCACCCAAACCTTCCGTTTTGTTCTGGATATTCTATGGGGCATTCCTTCCATCGTATATGGTGCCTTTGGCTTTACGGTCATGGTCGTCCTCCATCAGCGCGCCAGTTTGCTGGCAGGGATTGTTGTTGTCACACTTTTTGTGCTGCCCATAATGATCCGCGCCATCGACGAAGGCCTCCAACATTGCCCGGTAGGATTACAGGAAGCCTCGCTAAGTCTGGGGATGACAAACACGGCCTTTGCATTTCGCATTATGACAAAGCAGTGCTTCCCGGCAATCGTCACCGGAGTGCTGCTCTCATTTGGTCGTGCCATTGGTGATGCGGCAAGTGTGCTCTTCACCGCCGGTTTCACTGATTTCATACCCCGCAGCCTTGGCGAACCAACAGCAACACTGCCGCTGGCAATATTCTTCCAGCTCACCTCCCCTATTGAGGAAGTACAGCAAAGAGCCTATGCCTCGGCAGCAGTACTCACTATTATTATTCTCATAATCAGCATAATGACCCGAACAGGAAGTCGAAGGTTTAACGGTAAAACAATTCATGAATAATGATCAATAACGATAAAAAAATAGCTATCGAAAGCCTGAATCTGCATATTGGCAAAAAACAGATTCTTAAGGATATTAATGTAAATATCCCGGGGAATAAAATCACGGTTATCCTGGGGCCTTCAGGATGTGGCAAGACCACACTCCTGAAAACCATGAACCGGCTCACGGACTTATATCCGGAGATCAGGGTTAATGGTTCCATAAAGATCAACGATGAAGACATCCTTCACAGTGCAAAGGATATAACGGAGATCCGAAAGAATATGGGATTGCTGTCGCAGCGCCCCTACCCTTTGCCGATGACCATTTACAACAACGTTGCCTATGGCTTACGTCTTTCGGGGCGGCGGAAAAAACGATTTCTTGACAAGCGGGTGCAGCATTATCTGCAGCAGGCCAGCCTGTGGGAGGAGGTTAAAGATCGCCTTAACACACCCGCCTCAGGGCTCTCCATTGGCCAGCAACAGCGCCTCTGTCTTGCTCGGGGGCTGGCAGTGGACCCGGAGATCATCCTTGCCGATGAACCGACCTCAGCGCTCGACCCCATCTCAAGCCATGAGATAGAACAAAAGTTCCTCCAATTAAAGAGCAACTATACCATTGTACTGGTAACGCATATCCTTCGGCAGGCGGTGCGACTGGCCGACTATGTCGTGTTTATGTACCTTGGCGAAGTAGTAGAACACGGCCCTGCAGAGGAATTCTTTAATCATCCAAAAACAGAAATCACTAAAGCATACCTTAAAGGTAGTATCAACTAATCCCATGAAAAATAAAATCATATCCTTTGCTCTGATTATCATATCAATAGCAGTGTATTCTCAAAACACCATCGACCTCACTATCAGGCCACGGGCAATTGTTGATTACGGCTACAAAGCGCCTGCTTACCGTTCAGACATGCCAGTATGCAACATCAGTCAGCGAACCTCGGCAGGGTTTATGCATCAGACACAGAAGCTTGGTTTATATATCAACCTGCGGGATGTGCGCGTCTGGGGCGATGATGACCGTTACTCTGCCAGCGGCATGTATGGAAACAGCTCATCAACAGGGATACATCAGGCATGGGTAAAGCTTCAGATCAGCAAATGGTTATCAGTAAAAGCAGGGCGACAGCTGCTAAAATACGACGACCAGCGGTTGCTATCAACACGCAACTGGAACGATTATCAGGTTACGTACGACGCCATACTCATTACTTATAATAAAAACCAACACGCTTTTGACGCTGGTTTATCGTGGAACAGCGACAAACAAGGCAATCCGCTCTACACACCGGAAAAAATCAAAACACTGGATTTTATTCATTATCAATGCAAAAATAATAACCTTACGTTTTCAGCAATAAACATTTTCAGTGGCAGAAGCGAATCTGATACATCCCGACAATTACAATTCATGAACACCTTTGGAATAGGAATAAAAACATCCGGATCGCCTTTTACTGCAGAGGTTTATGCTTACGCGCAAATGAAAGAGGGCAGCAATGATCCGGCACTTTGCATCAGTGCGGCAGCAACCTATAACCATTCAGAAAAAACCGGGTCATTATCTGCAGGGACCGATCTGGTGAGTGGAAAAGGTCAACGAACAGAGGCTTTTGATCTCTTGTATGGTAAGCGGCACGGTTATTACGGATACATGGATTATTTCAGCAATATGCCGGAAAATGGCCTTGTCGATTATTATATTAAATACGGAAGATCACTTCCCATGGACCTGGAAATAAATGCGCACCTTCATCTTTTTCAGGAATTTACTACCGGCATCGGGTATGGTGAAGAGGTTGATATTACTGCCAGCTGGCAATGGAGCAAATCAGTAAACATCTCAGCCGGTTACTCATTATTTCATACCCGGCAAAAGCTTCATGACATCAAAGGCAGCAGCAGCGACTTATTCTGGCAGCAGTTTGGATTTATTATGATTACGGCTTCGCCAAAGATCAAATTATAAGACCCATTGAGATATGGTCTTCCACATCAAAACCCAGTTTTTTATAAAAATCCACAACCAACGCATTATCATGCTCCACCTGCAGGTTGATTTTTCGACATCCGGCAGACTTTAAACGCACGACCAGCTCTTTTACCAGTTCCCGGCCTATTCCGCAACGCTGCAATTCAGGCATTACAGCAACAGAGTAAATCCAGCCGCGGTGTCCGTCGTAGCCGGCCATTGCTGTTCCGGCAAAACGACTATCAGCTTCAGCAACAAGCAGCAGATTGTCATCATGTTGTACTTTCATGTTCAGGTTAAAGTCCGGATCACGATGATATGCATTTGGGCTAAGTAATGTTTCCCATAATGAAAGGACATTTCCCTTATCGGTATCGAGATATTCCCTGATAATGATATTCATTATTATTTAATCAGAATGGTTTTATCCTTTTCCAGCTTAACGCGTCCTTCACGGTAAAGGTTTCCGAGGGCTTTTTTAAAGGCCTTTTTACTCATCGCGGCGATAGCATAAATCTCTTCCGGGCTGCTTTTATCCGACAGCTCAATTATGCCGTCATTGGCAGTAAGTAGTTCCATAACGCGGGCAGTATGAGCATCGCGGGCAGCTTCAAACCCAATAGGCTGAAGGGTAATATCCAGCTTATTATCTTCGCGGATTTCCTTTACATAACCTTTAAGTTTTTCACCAATATTCAGGGCAGAGAAAACATCGCTATGATAAACCAGGCCTTTATGCTTGTTATTCACAATCACCGAGAAGCCCAGATCAGTACGTTTCATCACCAGCAAATCCACTTCCTGCCCTTGCTCAACAGTCAATTGATCATTACTGAGATATTTGTCGGGTTTATTGCTGGCATAAAGGCGATATGTTTTCTCGTCAATATCCATATAAACAACATACCATCTACCGACTTCCATTTTTTGGCGCTGCTCCTTGAAAGGCACCAGCAGATCCTTCTCTAAGCCCCAATCCAGAAAAGCACCTACAGGAGAAACATCATTAACTTTTAGAAAAGCAAATTCATGAAGTAAAATTCCGGGGGTAATATTGGTTGCTATTTTACGTTCCTCATAGTCACGATAAACAAACACTGTAATTTTCCCGCCGATCTCATACTCTTCAGGGCAATATTTATTGGGTAAGAGTACATCTTCACCGGTTTCATCACCAAGATATAAACCAACACTGGTATGTCTGAGAATCTCCAGTGTATTGTATTTTCCTATTTCTATCACAATTAAAATTTTTACAAAGGTATTGTTTATCAACGAATCATCGGCAATGGCAGGCATTAAAAAAGCCGCTGGATATAATCCGGCGGCTTTTATCTGTATTTATTATTTTTTAAAATTTAAATGAAACACCACCCATAATATGGGTTCCGGCCTGAGGGAAGAAACCATCCATATAGCCTTCTTCACCTTCGTAATAGTATCGGTATATCCAGGCATTGGTTTCATATTGTTCATTAAATATATTATTGATATTCAGGTTAAAACCAATTTCCTTAAAGATCTTTTTACTTTTCAGAACATAGTCAAGTCGTACATCGGTAACAAAGTACGGATCCAGAACAAAACGTTCATCGGAAGAGTTATCCAGATACTGTTTACTTACGTATTTGGAAATCAGGTTAATATTAAAACCGTCAAAAAAGCTGAAGGTAAAAGTGTTACTTCCCGTAATTGAAGGTGAGAAGGAAATATCTGTTGACTCCAAATGCTTCTCTACCTGGTAGGGCTGATTTTCAGGGTCATCCCAGTAGCTCCAGTTGTCAACATACACCGTAAAATCGGTTATTTTATTGCGGCTGAGAGTCAGGTTGGCATTCCATGAGAGGAAATCAGTAATAATTGCGCGGCCCATAAACTCCACTCCAGCGCGGTAGCTTTCCGGAGCATTGACCATAATTGGATCGCCGACATTGTTAATTTCGCCGGTAAGCACCAGCTGATCGCGGTATTTCATATAATACACATTCACGCCGGCAGCAGCTTTCACCGCCTGATACTCATATCCGGCCTCTACATTCTGCAGATGCTCCGGGTTGGGAGTTTTATCCTGATCGGCATCGGTAAAATTATCGCGTGATGGCTCACGATTAGCAATTGCATAGCTTGCATAAAGCTTATTATTTTCATTCATGCGATACATTACCCCCGCTTTGGGATTCACAAAGTTATAAGTATGATCCTGCGAGATATCCGTCAGATCGTCGCGGAAACCGGTGATAGAATAATTGATATTCCGAAACTGTACATCCCCATAGATACTTAATCCATTATCGAAGCTGTATGTTGCTTTCAAGAAACTGCTAAAATCTGTTTTATAACCTGTTGATTCATACCAGTTGTTATCCGGGTCAATCACATCGGCCACCTGAGCCCAGATAATTTTCCCAAAATGATCACCATCATAGATATTATAGGCCGTTCCAAAGCTGACATCCCAGTTTCCGGGGTTATAATTCATTGAGAAAGTACCACCGTAGAAATCATTCTCCAGCCATTTTCGACGTATAAGGTTTGTTCGTGAAACATTTGTATCATTAAGGAAAATCAGGCCCGGTTCACTTTGATATTTTTTCAGTTTCTGATCATTTTTATACGATTCATAATATCCTGAGCCACGGGTATAATGTAATGCGGCATTAAGGTTCAGGTCACGATTTATCTCATAGCTGTAATGCAGCTGATAATGATCCTGTTTATAATTATCCGTTTGATTCTTGTAAAAATCAATTACCTCGCCATCGGCATTGGTAATTTCTCCTGAAGGGTTATAGGTACGCTGATCGCTGTCGAGCAGATAGGAAGGCACGCCATACCAGGCCTGGTAGGTTTGTTCCTTTCCCGAGAAAGTGATGAACTTCAGCAGCGATTTTTTGCCATAATAGGCGCCACTAACGTAATACGACTGCAAATCGGACCACCCACGATCAACATAACCGTCGGAGGAGACCTTTGACATACGGGCGTCAAAAGCCCAGTGGTCGTTTACCAGGCCGGTACCAACAGCAACATTGGCGCGCATTGTATTAAACGATCCGCCGCTAAAATCGGTACTGGCATAGGGTTCAGGGTCGAGTTTATTGGTAAGCACATTTACTGTAGCACCAAAGGCAGCAGCGCCGTTGGTAGATGTTCCCACGCCACGCTGAATCTGAAGGTTATCCACAGAAGAAGAGATATCCGGGATATCAACCCAGAAAACGTTCTGCGACTCGGCATCATTCAGAGGCACACCGTTTATGGTAATGTTTATGCGGGTCATATCAGTACCACGGATACGGAAGCTGGTATACCCCACTCCTGCTCCGGCGTCGGAATTAACGATCAGCGAGGGCGTATTGGAAAGCAGCATTGGCAGGTCTTTGCCCAGGTTCATCTTTTGAATCTCTTCGCGGGCAACGTTCTGGTAGGTCATGGGTGTATTCCCTGAGGCTCGTGTGGCACGAATTATCACGCCCTCTTCCATAATTGCCATGGGCTCCATAGTAAGTTCGAGCAACATGTCGGAGCTCACACTGATGGTTCGGTTTAAGGTTTTATAACCCATATGGCTTATGGTAAGCGCATATTCTCCGGCTTTCACATCACGTAAGGCAAAGCTACCGTCATCGCCGGTCACTGCAGTAAAAAGCCGCTCATTCAAAAGCACATGAGCCACCTGTAACGGTTCACCTGTTTCCCTGTCGGTGACAGTTCCTTTAATGGTAAACTGGCCAAACCCTAAAAACGGCAAAGCCAAAAGCACTGTAAGTAAAAAATTTTTGTACATCATTAAATCATTTAGTGTTAAACATCCAAATGACCATCGAGAAGACTACACTAGATCAGATTGCATCGTTTCCCTATCCGGCATTACCCGGACCAGGTTCAATGGGTGTGATCTCAGCCCGTTATATTGGGGCACCCCTTCTGTGCAGGTCAGGCTGCAAAATTAGTGCTTTCTTTTGGAATAATGAAAATCTCCGGTTTTGTTTTTAAAAACTGAGTTCCAAACCAACACTCAAAACCGTCATTTGTGTGAATATTTCACGGATAATACCCAAATAATAACACAAAGACCTGTTAAAAGGAAAATATTCATATATTTGTGTGAAATATTCACGTATTTAGAAAAACACAGCTATGTTAATCAGATTTGTTATTGAAAATATTTTTTCTTTTGGCGAGAGAAAAGAATTTTCTACTATACCAAATAATAGATTAAAAACTCTTGAGCATCACAAATATAATGTATGCGATTTCAATATATTAAAAATTGCATCAATCTATGGAGCTAACGGAGCAGGGAAATCTAACCTAATTAAGGCATTGGAATTATTTCAAAAGCTAATTATAAAAGAAAAAATCCCCTATCGTCTTAGAGATTCAAAATTTAAATTCAATAGTTCAAAAGATTCAAATAATCAAGTCTTTGCGATAGAGTTCATTCAAGACAACACCCCCTTTTACTATGGTATTGTTTTAGATGGAGCTAGAATTGCAATGGAAGAGCTATACTTGTCAGGACTTGGAAAAAAAGAAGATTCATTAATATTTGAAAGAAAAACAAGCAAAAGCAACAACACAGAGATCAGATTCTTAGAAGAGTTTGAAAATGATGAAAAAAGTCAGATACTAAAATCTATTTTAATAGAAGAATTTGTAAAACCAGATGAGCCAATATTAAAACTACTCTCTAACAGAGACAATGCATTTCTGAAAAAAATAAAGATTGCATACAAGTGGTTTGAAGATTCATTACAAATAATCTCGCCGGATTCGAGGCCAAGGGCATTGGCTCATAAAATCGATATTGATCACGAATTTAAAAATTATGCTAAAGATTTAATGTGCTCTATTAATATTGGCATATCTGATCTTCAATCCGAAAAAAAGAAACTAAAAGATTTCTTTGGGGAGGATAACGAAAAAGCGCTGGACGAGTTAGTCAGGGATGTAGAAGATTCAACACAAAAAATGATCGGGCTCAGGAGCAATAATGGAGATGAAATAATAATTGTAAAGGAAGAGAATGAAATATGGGTTAAAGCTCTAAAAGTGGGACATATTGGAAAACAAAACAAGTCTGTTCTTTTTAATCTTGATGAAGAATCAGATGGCACAGTACGATTATTAGATTTTGTCCCTGCTTTTAAAAATGTAATTTCCAATAAAAAAGTTTATGTAATTGATGAGATAGAAAGAAGCATTCACCCTCTTTTAATCAAAGAATTAGTGCAAAAATTTTCATTAGATCCAAAGACAGAAGGACAACTTATATTCACCACTCACGAATCAAACCTGCTAAATCAGGATATTTTCAGGCAGGATGAGATTTGGTTTGCTGAGAAAAATAATGATGGAGCAACGGATCTTTATTCTTTAAACGACTTTAAAGAACACAAGACAATAGATATACAGAAAGGTTACTTAAATGGCAGATATGGCTCTATTCCTTTTTTAAGCAACTTAAAAGATTTAAATTGGCATAGATATGATACTAACAAATAGGCTTTTTGAACGGGTTCCTCCAAATCGGGAAGCAAAAAGTATTTATATTTTTTGCGAAGGAGCCAAAAGGGAGTATGATTATTTTAACTATTTTAAAGGGCTTGACTCCCGCATAAATATTGAAGTCTACCATCTTCATCCACACGAAGATAATTCACCACTTGGCTTATTAAAAATTGCTGAAGAATGTATAATTGGGTCAGATACAAATCCTAATCCCAAGTACAATTTTATTGATGGAGATGAAATATGGATAGTTTTAGATATTGATAAAGACAAAAACGAATCAAGAGAGCCGCAGATTAATGCAATTATGAAGGCCTGCACAAGCAGAAAAAACTGGTTTTTTTCAAGGAGTAATCCTTGCTTTGAAGTGTGGCTTTATTACCACTCCTATTCACAAAAACCATCTTTTAAGAATCCTGAAAAATGTTCATCCTGGAAAACGTATGTAAATAAAAAATTTAAAGGTGGCTTTGATTCCAGAAAACACCCTATCTACATTCAAAAGGCATTTGTAAATGCAAAACAAAACTTCAGTCTTATTGATAAAAAACCTGATATTGGAAGTACTGAGGTATACCAGTTGGCTGATTCAATAATGGTGTTGCTTAAGGATAAAATTGAAAAGGTTTTAATACAAATTGAAAGCTAAACCTAACATAGAATTGCCATAGAGCAAGACTATGCTGCCTTTTCCAATATCAGAATAATAATGGTACCTTTGTTATATTAAATAATATTCACTCCAAGGAAAAAAATCATTACAAAAAAATATGCGCTTCATTATCATCAACGGCCCCAATATCAACCTGACCGGTACCAGGGAAACATCAATATACGGGAATCTTAGTTTTAATGATTTCCTGAATGATTTAAAAAATGAATTCCCGGAGCATGAGATCACCTGTTTTCAAAGCAATATTGAAGGCGAAATCATCGACAAGCTACAGGAAACGGGATTTAGTTACGACGGAATAATACTCAATGCCGGAGGTTACACCCACACTTCTGTGGCCATCGGCGATACCGTAAAAGCCATCACTACTCCCGTGGTGGAGGTACATATGTCGAATATTTTCAACAGGGAGAGCTACCGCCATACAAGTTTTATTGCTCCGGGAGCAAAAGGAATTATCGGAGGCTTTGGACTTAACAGCTACCGGCTGGCACTGCAGGCTTTACTTGTTTAACTTATCCGGATCGAGATCGGCGAATGTTTTTCGACCTTTAAGGTAATGCTCTACGACAATATTGCCATTATACATGCAGGACAAATAATCCTGATGCTTCAGATTGCGGCGTTTAAAAAGGTTTCTTTTCAGACGGCGTATAAAACTCATCTGAGCGCGCAGCACAGCAAAAAAATCATCAAAACCACCGTCGAACAGAAACTTCACTGATGCCACGAGATCGAGAAAAAAACGCTGCAGAATAACAGGGATAACACGTTTTCGCGGAAGGTTTTTATACAACATAACAATGTTATTGCGCATGTTCAAATAAGTTTTGTAGGAAGAAACCTTTGGTAAGGTACCACCACCTACATGATACACAACACTGTCAGGGCAATACATAATTTTATACCCGGCATTTTTCAGGCGCCAGCAGAAGTCAATCTCCTCCATATGGGCGAAAAAATCTTCATCCAGGCCACCAAACTGGTGATAGAGTGATGCCCTGACAAACATACAGGCTCCGGTTGCCCAGAAAACCTCAGCAGGCTCATCATACTGACCCTCATCTTTTTCAATATGCTGAAACAGGCGCCCTTTGCAGTAGGGGTAACCAAACTTGTCGATGTATCCACCTGCAGCGCCGGCATATTCAAAATGGTCACGCTGAAAATACGACCTTAATTTGGGCTGGCATGCGGCAATCATTGGGTCGCGTTCCATAAAGTCCACAACCGGCTGCACCCAGTTTTCCGTAACTTCAATATCTGAATTCAGCAGCACATAATAATCAGCGTCCACCTTTTTCAATGCATCATTATAACCTTTGGCAAAGCCTCCGTTTGTAATATTCTGAATAACACGCACATCGGGGAAAGCATTCTCCATAAATTCCAGCGAGCTGTCGGTAGAGCCATTATCCGCAACAATAACCTCGGCAGCATCGCAGGTATGAGCGATTACTCCGGGCAGAAATTGCTCTAAGAATTTTCTTCCGTTCCAATTGAGAATAACGACAGCGACTTTTGCCAAAATAGTATTGTTTCAGGTAAATATTAAGTATTGAAATTGCGGTGTAAAGGTAAGAAAAATGTTCAGTTTACCAGTATTTCGCCCTCCCTCATTTTATGTTTCCATCGTTTATGCGACCAAAGCCAAAGTTCGGGATAGCTCCGGATATGATCTTCCAGCATGCGGATATGTTTCAGTGTAATTTCATATTCCTTAGTATCCTTAGGATTCTCGGTAATAAGCTCAAAAACCACCTCATAATGCCCCTGCCGCGGATGGTATGAACGCATAAAAAACACAGGCATATCTAAGGCCTTTGCGATCTTTTCCGTCCCTAAAAAAAACGGAGTATTTTGGTTTAAAAAAGTGGTCCAAAAATTTATCTCTCCACGTGCAGGCGTCTGATCGCCAAGAATCATGGTGTAGGAGAACTGTTTTCTGTTTCGTATAAGGTGGCGGAAAGCTTCTTTATATGGGATTATCAAGCCCGATACGCGGCGCAAACGCAAAATTCGGGTCATATAATGTTCAAAAAACGGATCCTTAAGCGGCTTGGTAAGTACAATACCACAGTCGGGATATGCAACACTTAGTCGTTTGCCAATCCATTCCCAGTTTCCCAGATGGCCGGTAACGATAATAAAGCTCCTCTTTTCATCAAAGTATGGTTGCAACACCTCCGGATTACGAATTATCACATGCTTTTCAAGCTGGCGTGGTGAGAGGTGCCTGAACTTAATGGTTTCATGGATGATATCTGCCAGATTCAAATAAAACTTCCGGGCAATATCATGACGATCCCTGTCGCCTTTTTCCGGAAAAGAATGTTTTAGGTTTTCATCAACCACCTTACGGCGATATTTCACCACAGAAAACAGAATAAATGCCAGCAAATGTGACAGCAGGTAGAGAAAAAAAAGCGGGAGTGCTGCAATAAGCCACAGCACTCCGGTTAAAATATGCTTAGGAATATTCTTCATTAATATTAATACGGATTATTATACTCCTCAAGAATCTGTTCGCCATAATAGTCTAAATAGTCCCGAAAATCCTGATCTTCATAATCGACATTTATACTGGAAGGCCATCGATACAGATGGTGCAACCATTGCGGATTATTTACTTCTCCCACAAGGTTGCTATGCAAAAGTTCAAAAGTATTTGATGCATAATCATGCGAATAAAATACAAATTTCGCATCCCTTTGATCTTCGATCTCATAATAATGCCAGATCTCGTAGGTATATACACTGGAGCTAAAGATATTGCCTGTCACATGATCGGGCTGACCGTAGCGGCAGAAGTAATACCCACGACCACTGTCATATCCTGTATAGGCGATACCAAACTTTTTATTGGCAAACTGCACAAGTTTGTTGTATTCATTCCATTCGTAAGCAGGATTTGTTTCATTACGATCCAGCCAGAAAGAGGAGAAGAACCGTTCCAGGCTTTGGCGGTCGGCAGTAGGAGCCTGATGGCGGATAAACATCAATTCCGAGTTGTTGGCCCGTGGACTGAGGCATCGCACAGCTTCACGCAGGCTGTCGAGGGTTATTGTCGGTGGCAAAATGGAAATTTCAGTGCCTACACCAGCTACAGGAATGGCATAGCGTGGATTGCTACGCTGCATAAAACGCTTCTTGGTATACAATACATTATTGTCCCTGTCGCGAACCTCCACATTGAGGTTATAGTTCCCAGAAGGCATGGCAGAGATATCAAACTGCTCGAACACCACCACTACGGGTGAGCCTTTTTCTCGCACATTGCGCCCCAGATTCACCAGCTTAGTGCCTGATTCCTCTTCTTCAAGAAACACAGATACCAGGAAAGGTTCATCACTACCAATATTTTTATCGGTATTATAAATCTCGGCATATAGGGTAATATCCTTTTTTGTATCGGGGAAGAAATTAAACACCCCGGGGATAAGATTATATCCGCTGCGGGTGAGCATCGAAGGCTCCGTAGCTTCGGAAAAGCTGTCAACAAACATGAAATCAGATGCTACAATTTCATCCTTAGGATAATCAATTAGTATCGGCTGGACGGTTTTTAATGGCTCGTGATCAGAATTTTTATCACTAACCTCAAATTCCATCGTGTAATTTCCGTCGGGGATGGCATAGCGTTGTTGGTCCATAAAGTTTATCATGGTATGAACTCCGGTGAGCGTGTCATTCAATTCAGGGCTGTTAAACTCGTACTTATTGTATTCAACGATTTTATCGCCCTGCTTAAAAAGCACCAGCACCTGTAAAGTCGACTGGAACTTCCCATTTTGATTCTGGACAAAGGCAGCACTATTACCTTCTACAAGCATATATGTTTCGATATAGGGTCCCAGTTCGGGAGAGTAGAAAGTAGAATAATTCAGATGGATTTTAAGGCCGTCGGCGAAGGAGGCGAAAGCGAGAACCACCAGCAAAAGTAAAAGGGTGTATTGTTTTTTCATAATCACAGCATATTAATGAATACAAAGATAGCTAAAAGCGGGTGGATGCACCAGTTTCCGGCTAATGAAAATAACTATAAAAGAGCATAATTATTGCGCTAAGCCCTTTAATGGCGCAGCAGAACCCAGGTATATAGACGAGAGGAGTAGTATTATGCGACAAAAACAATATCGTTAAATCGTGATTTTCAAGAGATTTCATGTTAAGGGAAAAATATTTTTTTGTGAAAGCTTGCAGAAAAGAAAAAAATACTACTTTTGCCGACGGAGAAATGGCAGAGTGGTCGAATGCGGCGGTCTTGAAAACCGTTGTACCGCGAGGTACCGGGGGTTCGAATCCCTCTTTCTCCGCCACTCGAAAAGGTCACACATTGTGTGGCCTTTTTTTGCATCCCCCGAAGCTTCAGCGAAGGGGGATTACGGGATCAGGTGCAAAGTTTGGCATGCGGGTCACTTTCCAATCATTATTCTAACTTTTACATTTTATATTCAGTATTAAGAAGGAAAGTGAAATGTCGAATAATTGATTTCCGGGTGCTGGTGCCGGGACATACGTTTCACCCTTTCAAAGGGTTTTAAACCGTTTAAAAGGGTTTCAAAGGGTTTCAAAGGGTGAGCATTCCCGGCCTGCACCCACACTTCCCCCAATCTGCCTCCAATTTTTCAAGCTCAGAGCCAGCCTTTTGACAATGAAATTTCAGGGCTAAAGTTCACACCTTTAACCCGAAGGATCCTGCTGTTTAATACGAAAAAGGCCATTTCGTTACCCTATGGAATGCAACTTTTTTTTTCAATACTGCAAAACAAGCAACAATGCAAAATGCTCTCCACGCCTTTCCGCCTTTGCCGTATAACTTCATTGTTCTGCGGTTGGGTTAATGGATATTGGCTTCTGAGAGAAACATTTGTTACCGGTTTCTGCTTTCGGCCCACTGACTCAGATCGTTCAATAACGACATCACAAGTGCGACTTCTCCATTTCTGTAATCAAGATTCTGTGTGAGTGCTTCAAAGACCATTGATGTGGATTCGAGGTACTCAGGAGCTTTTATTGGCTCTGAAATCGCCAGTTGTGTAACATAGCAGAGGAATTTGTCAATATCAGCGAATTCGGCATCAGCTAAAGAAAATGAATTTACATATTCCTTCATCATCGAAGTTTTTTCTTGCGGAGATTGCATGCTCCAGTTCATCTCAGGCGAAGATATCAATGTGACATAGAGAGGCTTCACCGGAGGCATAAGCCTTGCATATTGTGGGTTATTGGATGTGTAGCAAATGATATTAGATTGATTGATAATAACAGTATCAATGTTCACCTGAGCTTTGCTGACCACAGGTACACTGAATAGAAAGAGGAGTAAAACAATATGTATGTTCTTCATAGCTATTGGATAATAAATTTTGTGACATCAGAAGTTTGGCCTTCGATTATAAGTTTTGCAACATATACCCCGGGACTCATACACGATGAGTTGTAAAGAATCTGGTTAATATTCCATTGAAATTCAAGCTTTTCTACCAGTACGCCGGATATATTGTAGATTTCGATACAGCGGTTATCTGAAAGTACCTTTGTTGAAAATGTCACTTCCCCTTGTGAAGGGTTTGGGTAAATTGAGAGCCCGAATAAATCTTTTTTTGTGATTCTGTTCTCTTCATTCATTCCAACCATAAGAAACGGCTCTGCAGAGTAAGTAACATTCCCTGAATCAATGGGATAAGGACAAAGAGAATCGTAAATATTTGTATCAATGGTGAGCGAGTCCCAGGTTAGGTCTGATCGTACTTTAATTGCCATTGCATCCAATGGATATAAATCAATTGAATCTCCGCGATGCCATCCACTGAAGAGAAAGCTACTGTCTTCTTCAACATAAAGAGCACATTGATCATTGACATTTGTATTCCAGTAATCAATAATCGAATCAGAAGCGAGTAGATTA
This sequence comes from uncultured Bacteroidales bacterium, assembly GCA_964594665.1. Classification (GTDB taxonomy): domain Bacteria; phylum Bacteroidota; class Bacteroidia; order Bacteroidales; family BM520; genus BM520. Next base: position 62 of record CAZQNY010000043.1, on the reverse strand, counting down.
TCATCGAGTTTATCAAACTGTAATGTGCCTCCCTGAATGCCATAATTGAAGATAGCTTTTAC
>CAZQNY010000042.1:0-22959 GCA_964594665.1 uncultured Bacteroidales bacterium | reverse complement strand
GCGAAGCCCGATAAAGAGGCCCTTGTCGGTGTCGATATACATGCGTGGCTCCACATAGTAGCCTGCCCAAATGGCCTGGAATCCTACGGTGGAAAGCATGGGCAGCCAGTCGACAAAAATCTCTGAGGCAATCTCCAGGAATTCCCGGGAGTTGATTTTCAGGTTCGAATGCGACTCCATGGCGTCAACACCGGGGCTTGCACAACCGATGATCTGGCCTGTCTCGGCAAGCTGCTGACCATAAACAGCAGAAAAGCCTTTGTAGTTTCTTCTGTCGATCATCATGGGTAACGGAGCACCTTCTTTACCAAGCCATGGCAAACGTCGTGTAATAAAGGCCTGGTGTTTTACCGGGTATAACCCGGGGATAAGTTCCATCTTACGGGCAAATTTTTCTGCATCCGGACCCAATGCATTTACAAAATGATCAACGGTATATTCTACATAGGAACCATCGTGGTCGCGAAGTAAAACAATGTATTTATCACCGTCTTTTTTAACATTAATAAGTTTACAATCTTCCAGCAGGGTACCGCCTTTTTCAATACCAATGCTTCTGATCAGGTCGATTACACGCCCCGGAGTAGCCTGCCAGCAGTCGCGTGTTACCAGCGCAGCGCTGTATTTGTCAAGATTGGGGTTGATATAGGGTGAAATCTCTTTGGCAAAGTCTTTGGGCTCAACCATTGTTGCGTCCGACCAGGCTTTTGATTCTTCCAGTGCCTTATAGGTAGCCTCATCATGTGCAAAGGTCACATACTCAATCTGACGGTAGTCGATATTTTTTTTATTCTGGAGGTCCCTGAAGATTTCATGGTTATTTTTGGCGATATCTGCAATTTCCGGCAGGGTAAAAGCCGTGCGTCCGCCGGCAATATTTCGCCATGATGCACCGCGACCGTAGTTTGCCAATACCGGTTTTTTGCCTTTTTCAGCAAAATAGCGGAATAATGCACTACCACCTATACCACCGCCGGCGATAAGCACTTCAGCAGTTTCCTTACGGATATTGTTCTGGTTAACATTTACCACATACTCTTCAGGCTTGTTGGTGGGGTAAAGTTCACCGATACCCACCTGATTCGACAGTGGCCCGCGGGGTGTTGCATCGCCCACTACAGAGATGCCATAGCCACGGATCATCTGCTTCAGTCGTGGGATACATCGTTTTCCACGGCATGCGCCCATACCCAAACGGGTAGTATGTTTTATTTCATCTACAGAGATGAATTTTCTGTCGCCTACGACATTGAGAATTTCTCCCAGGGTAACATCATCACAGTGGCAGACATAGGTTTTTGTGTCGATAGAGTCGTCGTTGGGGAAGAAATCAAGCTCATTGGGATATTTATCTTTTACAATGAATCCGCGTACCTCAGTAAGGTCTTCGCCATGAATATCAATGGATTTTACGCGTGCAATATTTGTTTTGTTGGGCTTTTTCAGGATTTTTTCAATAGTGCCCTGTCCCAGTTTTTTACCGTTATTATCAACGAGAAATACCTCAGCGCCTTCTTCTGCTTCATATTCGATGGGCAGGAAGAGCCAGTCTTTTTTCAGGTTGTAACCAAATATTGCAAGCCCCGGGCACTGATAGACGCACTGCATACAGCCAATACACTTGTCGAAATCGATTTTTGGTGTTGTGCTGGTAGAGGTTTTCGTGATAGCGCCGTGAGGGCATGAGAATTCACAGGGGTTACAGGCAAAACCATAGAGGCAGTCAATCACCACGAATGGCTTGGCTTCCATGCGTTCTTTTGTTGGCATGTAAGGCTTTTCAAGCACTCTGACAGGATGTTGCTGTGAATCGATATATTCTTTTGAGAGAGCCAGATATTCGTCGTAGTTATAGCGGATGCCCATGTTCTGCAAAACGTCGAAAGCCGACTGGCGCCCGCGCAATACTGCTGAAGTACCCTCACCGATACGGATTGCATCCCCGGCACCATAGCAATGTCGACCGAAGACCTCATTGCCCTTAATCAGCAGCTGATCGTCGGGAACAAGGCCGGTACAGATATTGATAGCGTCGATGCCACGGATAATTTTTTCTGTTCCGGGAACGGGTTTAAAGTTTTCAGATTGCGCAATAACAGCCCCGACAATACCATCATGAGTTTCGTTGGGAATGGCTTTAATAAGGATTTGCCCGGTATAGACAGGTATTCCGAGCCTTCGCACTCTGTTGGCCTGCACCGGGAAACCGCCTTCATGATCCTGAGCTTCGATAATGGCTGTTACGTTGGCGCCGGCCTGCATGAGCTGATAGCTTGTAAGGTATCCAATGTTTCCGGCTCCAATGGTAAGTACGTTTTTACCCAGCAGTGTGAATTCCTGGTTCATCATTTTCTGAACAACTGCGGCAGTATAAACGCCGGGGAGGTCGTCATTTTCAAAAGTAGGCATAAAAGGTATTGCACCGGTAGCAATGATAAGGTGCTCCGCCTCGATATAATAGATCTCTTCAGTAGCGATATTTTTTATTGCCAGGCGTTTGCCATCGAGGATATCCCAGACGGTAGAATCGAGGAATATGCCATCGTGATTGTCACCTGCAAGAGTTTTGGCGATTTCAAAACCACGCATGCCACCAAATTTTTTCTCTTTTTCGAAGAAGAAGAACTGGTGAGTCTGCATATTAAACTGACCACCAATGGTGCTGTTGTTATCAACGACAATATTTTCGATATGGTGCTTGTTAAGTTCTTCACGCGCTGCGAGGCCTGCAGGGCCGGCGCCGATTATGGCGACCTGTGTTTTAAAGACTTTAACAGGCTCCGGATTTTCTTCTGCCGGATTTTCAGGCGTGTAGTCGTGGGGAACCTCTTTCACTTCTTTTACACCATCGACTTTGGTAATACAAATACGTTTTACCTGACCGTCGACGAGCATTTCGCATGCGCCACATTTACCGATGCCACATTCGAGGCTTCGTTTTCTGTCGGCGAGGCTGTGGCTGTGAACCGGGAATCCCGCCTGATGTAAAGCGGCTGCAATCGTAAATCCTTTTTGGCCGGTTACTGACTGGCCATTGAAGGTGAAAGTTACCTTTTCCCCATCTCTGACATCAAGAATGGGATGCTTATCAATTTTATACATGGCTTTGTGGTTTTACCAAAAATTATGAAACGAGCAAATTTATTATTTTTCGCATAGCTTTTTTGTTTTCTCAGATATTTTTTTCATACAAAAAACAAAACTAAAAAGAGCAAAAGTTATATATGATGACACCTTTCAGTGGTGAGAGGTTTCAGGATGGTTGGAATAGTGAAAATGGGAAAAAATACATAAAACTTGTTAAAAGCTGTGCTGTTTGTTATGGGCTTTGTCTTATATGTGGTTGATAATAAACTGATTGCACTTAAATGCTTCGGTGTGTTGCAAATGAATTGCATTTTTTTTATTATCTTTGCAGTTCGTTATCAATAAATTACAAAGTCTTTAGTTATGGATAAAAAGAAGGTCCTCTTTATTTCGCAGGAGATTATGCCTTATCTCCCTGAGAGTCACATAAGTAAAATTGGCAGACACCTGCCACAGGGGATACAGGAACGAGGTAAAGAGATACGGACTTTTATGCCCCGGTTTGGAAATGTAAATGAACGCAGAAACCAGCTGCATGAGGTTATCCGCCTCTCAGGAATGAATTTAATAATCGATGATAATGACCATCCGCTAATCATTAAGGTAGCGTCTATACAGGCTGCCAGGATGCAGATTTATTTCATCGATAATGAAGAATATTTTCACCGAAAGGCAACCATTCGTAAAAAGGACGGTAAGTTTTTTGAAGATAATGATGAGCGGATGATGTTTTTTGCCCGCGGAGTGCTTGAAACAGTGAAAAAACTTGGCTGGCCGCCGGATATTGTACATTGTCATGGCTGGATGGCTTCATTGGTGCCCTTGTATTTGCGTACAGCCTATGGCGAAAACCCGCTTTACCAGGATACAAAAATTGTTACCTCCTTTTATAATGATGGTTTTGAAGAGACAATGAACCCTGCTCTGGCAAAGAAACTTGCTTTCGATACCATCGAAGATAAAGATTTGACATACTACAAGGAGCCAACTTTCGTTAACATCATGAAAGGTGCTGCAAAGTACTCTGATGCATTGATCCTTGGTGATGAAACTCTTAATCAGGAACTAGTGGATTTTATCCGTGAACAGGATAAACCTACACTTGATTATCAGGATGATGATAGCTTTATTGATGCTGTTTCTGAATTTTATGATCAGCTTTCAGAGGAGAATTAGTGCGGAATTATATCTTTGCATCCTGTAACGTTAAATTTTTGCAATGACCCAAACTTCGTATTTTAGATTATTTGCGATTCTTATCCTTATTATTACTGTCTCTTTGACAGCATGTGAAAAAGATCCCGGTACAATAGGCCTCGATTTAATGGATGAGAATAATCTTAACACTTCATATACTGATACCCTTACGGTAAATGCGCATGCAGCATTTGTGGATTCCCTGCGTACGGATGAATCTTCCTATAATGTTATTGGCTCGTTTTGTGACCCTGTTTTTGGTGCCACAACAGCCAATATTGTTGCCGAGCTATGGATGACAGAGAACAGCCCGAATTTTGGTACTTCTCCTGTCGCCGACAGTATGGTGGTGTATCTCAGCTATACCGGTAATTATTATGGTGACACAACGGCATTGCAGCAGGTAAAAGTGTATGAGCTGGATGAAGATATTGAGGTCGACAGTTCCTATTATTCGAACCGTCCGTGTGCTTATAAATCTGAAATTCTTGCAGATTTTACTTTTACACCTTCACCGCGTGACAGTGTTATGGATCCGGATGGTACTATGGGCACTGCAAGGCTGGCAATTCCGCTAAGTACTGATTTTGCTGCGCGTATTCTTGAAGCTGATACTTCAAATTTTGCCGATAACCCCACTTTCAGTGATTTTATGCGCGGCCTTTATATTCAGTTTGAGGAAATAAACTCTCCGGGACAGGGGTCTCTTCTTGATGTAAATCTGTTGGATACAAGAACAGAAGTTATTTTATATTATCATAATACTACCGACACTTCGGAGTTTGAATTGAAATGCAGTACTTATACTCCGCGGTATGCGCAATATATGCATAATTATAGTTCCGGTGATGCGATGTTTATGCAGCAGATTGCCGGAGATACAACATTGGGCGCAGAAATGCTTTATATTCAGGGGCTTGGAGGTGTGAAAACAGCTATTTCCATCCCCGGGATAGAAGATTTCAGCGCCGCAGGTACTTCCATAAATGAAGCAAAACTGATTATGGAGGTTTATAACAACGATACCACTTATGCTCCACCGGCCAACCTTGAGTTGCTGATGATTGATGAGGACGATGAAAGAGTTCTTATCCCCGATTATTCGGAAGGTACGGTTTATTATGGTGGTGATTATGTATCGTCAACAGCGACCTATACCTTTCATATTACACGTTATATACAGAATGTTATAAACGGTGAAATTGATAACAAAGGCCTTGAGCTGATTATTTCAGGGGGTTCAATAAATGCTGAACGCCTCGTTCTTTATGGTACTGATCCTATGGACGCACCTCAGGATAGTGATGTGCGTTTCAGAACACAAGTGATATTAACAACGATAGAAAATTAACACTAACCTAATCCTGTTTTTCTATGTGTGGTATTGTAGCATACGTAGGCCATCGTGATGCCTACCCGATTTTGGTAAACGGCCTTCGCAGGCTGGAATACAGGGGATACGACAGCGCAGGTGTTGCTCTTCTCGGCAGTGAGGGAATAAACCTCTATAAAGCCCCGGGAAAAGTCGCAGACCTGGAAAGCCATATTGCCAATAAAGATATCTCCGGGACAACCGGAATAGCACATACGCGCTGGGCCACCCACGGCGAGCCCAATGCAGTGAATGCACATCCCCATTTCAGTGAATCTGAAAACCTTGCACTCATACACAACGGTATTATTGAGAATTATCTCTCCCTGAAGGCAGAACTTGAAAATCGTGGCTATAAATTCAGAAGCCAGACCGATACCGAAGTACTTATTTATCTTATTGAAGACATTTATAAAAGTAATGGGTTGTCTCTTTTTGAGTCTGTGCAGCAGGCCCTTAGTCAGGTAGTAGGTGCTTATGCTATTGTGGTTATTTCAAATGAGAACCCCAATCAGTTGATTGCCGCACGCAAAAGTAGTCCGTTGGTCGTCGGCCTTGGTAAAGATGAGATGTTTGTGGCGTCGGATGCTACACCTCTTGTTGAGTATACCTCTGAAGTAGTCTATCTTAACGATGAGGAAGTGGCGCTTATTCAACGTGGTGAGAAACTTCAGGTACGCTCTATCGATAATACAATCCGCACCCCATATGTTCATAAACTGGCTATGAGCCTTAGTGCTCTTGAGAAGGGTGGCTATGAGCATTTTATGCTTAAGGAGATTTTCGAGCAGCCAAAGTCCATTAAAGATAGTATGCGTGGGCGTTTGCGCTCTCGTGAGGGGATCGTTTCGCTTGGTGGCATCCGTGAATATGAACGTAAACTGATGAATGCCGACAGGATCCTTATTGTAGGGTGTGGTACTTCATGGCATGCCGGACTGGTAGGAGAGTATCTTATTGAAGAGCTTTCCCGCATTCCTGTTGAGGTAGAATATGCCTCCGAATTTCGCTATCGTAACCCTGTGATCCATGAGAAAGATGTGGTTATTGCCATCTCCCAGTCGGGGGAAACTGCTGATACACTGGCGGCAATAGAACTGGCAAAGTCAAAAGGAGCCACAATCATTGGCATTTGTAATGTTGTGGGCTCGAGCATTGCCCGTGCCACCGACGCAGGGTCATACACCCATGCCGGGCCGGAGATTGGTGTTGCCTCCACAAAAGCATTTACGTCACAGGTGACGATCCTTACATTGCTGGCGCTGCGTCTGGCTCAGCTAAAAGGTACTATTTCTGCCTCCCGCTATCATCATTTGCTCAATGAAATGGAAACCCTCCCTGAGAAGGTCGAAAGGGCACTGAAGGTAAATGACACTGTGAAAGAACTGGCAAAAATATATACCTATGCCCGTAACTTCCTGTACCTGGGACGGGGCTACAACTATCCCGTTGCCCTGGAAGGAGCATTAAAATTGAAAGAGATCTCCTATATTCATGCGGAAGGCTATCCGGCAGCAGAAATGAAACATGGCCCTATTGCGCTAATCGATCATGAAATGCCCGTGGTGGTGGTGGCCACAAAAAGGGGTAATTATGAAAAGGTGATAAGTAATATTCAGGAAATTAAGGCCCGTAACGGTCGTATTATCGCCCTTGTCACTGAAGGAGATGAATCTGTAAAGGATATTGCTGATTACACCATTGAAATTCCGGATACGGATGAGATTTTTAATCCTATTGTGGCAACAATTCCATTACAATTGCTGGCATATCATATTGCTGTAATGCGTGGTACCAATGTTGATCAACCACGTAACCTTGCCAAATCAGTGACGGTTGAATAAGCTGTTTTATTAAAATATCCGGATGATCAGGCCTTTGTCAGTGCCTGATCATTTTCTATTAGTTCGACCAGTTTTTTTACTGCTTCATCTTCGGGGATATTGTTTTCCACCATTTCCCGGCCTTTAAACAGCGCTACTTTACCGTTACCTGCGCCCACATAGCCATAGTCGGCGTCGGCCATTTCACCGGGTCCGTTAACAATACATCCCATCACGCCAATGGTAAGGCCTTTCATATGTGCAGTGGCATTCTTTACTTCCTCCAGCGCTTTCTGTATGTTAAACTGTGTTCTTCCACACGAAGGACAGGCGATAAATTCTGCTTTTGAAAACCGCATCCGTGAGGCCTGCAAAACATCCAGCAGTATGGTGCCGAGCTCTTGGTCGCTGAGAACCTCTGAGGATGCCATTATTCCATCTCCGTAGCCATCGAGAAGGAAGTATCCAAAATCCTGACCTGCAGTAACATAAACATCTTCAGCCTCAAGCCTGCCAAAGTCACGGCTGAGGATTACAGGGATGTGATGTTTTGCTTCCTGCAGGCTTTCAAGAACCTTTCTGCAGGGCGCCAACAATGTGTTGTCCTGTATTTTCAGGATAATGCCCTGGTTTTTTTCTTTTGGAAGATTTTGTAACCACTGCCCTGAGATGGTGTTAATGTCTGTTTCGTGCCATTGGTAATTATCCGGCAGTTGTTCGCATGGAATGGCAATAACCGCACCATTGAAACCGGAGTTTTCTCTTTGCATGTATGATGTGGGCAGCGTACAGGGTGATGAGTAGGTTTTTTGCGGAAAAGAGTGGTATTTGTGAACGATTTTTTTTGCCACAGGGAGCTCGTCTTCAGGGGGCTCTGTCAGGGAAACGCGGATTGTATCTCCGATGCCGTCTTCAAGAAGTGCGGCAATACCGGCAGCGGATTTTATCCTTCCTTCGCGGCCAGCACCTGCCTCGGTAACACCCAGGTGCAGCGGGTAAACAGTGCCATGTTTCTGCATCATCTGCACCATAAGCCTTACAGAGTGAATCATAACCCGCGGGTTGGAAGCTTTCATACTTACTACCATGTTGTAAAATCCCAGATCTTCGAAGGCTTCAATAAGTTCCATCGCAGCGACAGCCATGCCTTCCGGAGTATTTCCGTAGCGGCTCATAATACGCTGTGACAAGGAGCCGTGGTTGCTGCCCACACGAATAGCAGTACCATATTGGTTGCAGATTTCCGCCAGGGGTTTGATGCGTTCTCTGAGACGTTCCAGACCTTCCCGGTATTCCTTGTCAGTGAAATCCACCTTGCCGCCAATAGTACGGTCGGTGTAATTACCCGGGTTTATGCGAACCTTCTCCACATAGCGCGCCGCCACCTCAGCAGCCTTTGGCTGGTAGTGGATGTCGGCAATAAGCGGAATGTTGTACCCCTGCTGCTGAAGCTGCTTCTTGATGATACGCAGGTTTTCAGCGTCTTTGACAGTGGGCGCCGTGATTCTTACCAACTGTGAACCGGCATTATACATGCGGATAGATTGCGCTACCGTGGCAGCAATATCGGAGGTGGGCGTGTTGGTCATCGATTGCAATACAATGGGGTGCCCGTCACCAATAATTATATCACCAATATTAACGGCTTTTGTTTTTAATCGTTGGTAAGTCGCAGCGGAAAAGTTAATCTCATTCATAATATAAGAAAAAAATACCCGGCATAGCGCCGGGCATAGAATTATCGATGTTTGTTATTGTTGCATTATAGCTTCAATTTCCTCAACAGTTTTGGGTATTGGTTTACCAAGTACACGGTGTCCGTCTTCAGTAATGAGCACGTCATCTTCAATACGGATTCCGCCGAAGTCTTTGTATTTTTCTACCTCGTCGTAGTTGATAAATTCGGTGAATTTGCCCTCTTCACGCCACTGATCAATAAGAGCCGGGATAAAGTAGCAACCGGGTTCGATGGTAAAGACATGTCCGGGTTTGAGTTCTTTTCCGAAGCGCAGGAAAGCGAGGCCAAACTGGTCGGAGCGCACAGTTTTCTCATCATAACCCACATAATTTTCACCAAGCCCTTCCATATCATGCACATCGAGGCCCATGTGATGGCCCAGGCCGTGAGGCATAAACATTGCGTGTGCACCCTGGCGAACAGCTTCGTCGATATCACCTTTCATCAGGCCGAGTTCTTTCAGTCCCGTAGCAATGGTTTTACAAGCCATAAGGTGCAGGTCGCGGTTTTTAATTCCCGGGCGTGCTGCTGCGATGGCGTCCACATTGGCTTTAAGTACGATTTCGTATACTGCCTTTTGGCGTTCATCGAATTTTCCACCTACCGGAACGGTACGTGTGATGTCGGAAGCATAATGCATGGTTGTTTCACATCCTGCATCAGCAACCATCATACGACCCACTTTGAGCGTATTGCCATGGTAGTGGTTGTGGAGTGTCTGCCCGTTGATACTAAGGATTATGGGGAAGCTTACAGCGCCGCCGTTTTTGAGTGAAATGCCTTCCATAACACCGGCGATTTCCTGTTCCACAACACCGGGCATAGCCATTTTCATTGCGGTAGTATGCATTTCGTATGCTGCCTCAATAGCTTTTTCAATTTCTGCAATCTCAACATCTTCCTTGATCTCACGCAGTGAGACGACCGCTTTGATAAGCTCTTCAGAGACATAATTTTTCACTGCTGTGTGATGAATTCCCAGCAGGCGTTCCAGTTCAATATAATGCTCACCACGATAGGGTGGGAGGATATGGATTTTCCGACCTGCCTTGATGGCGTTCTGCAGGAAAGTAACAATATCGTTATATGGAGCCGTATTTTCAACTCCTGCAAGTGCAGCACGTTCCTTCATCAGGGGCTGAGGTCCCATCCAGATGATGTCGTCCATATCTACATCATTACCAAAAATATAGTCTTTGTTTTCGTCAATATCCATAACGCCGGCCAGATCCGGATGGTCAAGGCCAAAGAAATAGAGGAAGTTTGAATCCTGACGATAATGATATGTGTTTGCAGGGTAGTTAAAGGCTGCTTCACTGTTGCCGGGCATTAAAATAATTCCGGAAGTGAGTTTTTCACGGAGTTTGTTTCTCCGGTTTGTGTAGGTCTCTTTTGAAAACATAGTTATGTGTATTTATCTGTTATTTGTGATAACGTTATGAATAGTTAATCATTGTTTTTTTGAGCCATGATTTCTTCGATATCTTCTGCTTCAACAGGGATGTGTTCCATAAGGTTCACGGGAGTGTCGTCAACAAGGATATCATTTTCAATACGGATGCCGATTCCTTCTTCGGGGATGTATATTCCCGGTTCCAGGGTGAGCACCTGTCCTTTTGGGAACGGATCATCTTTTCCTCCCACATCGTGCACATCCAGGCCCACCGGATGACATACGCCATGCATAAGGTATTTGAAGTAGCAGGGATTTGCGGGGTCCTGGTTTTTTACATCTTCTTCAGTAAAAAGCCCCAAACCGATCATCTCTTTTTCCATCATTTTCCATACCGCTTCATTTACCTTATTAATAGTATTTCCGGGTACATAGAGTTCAGTTGCTTTCTTAACGGTGCGCAAAACTGCATTATAGCATTCTTTTTGTCGTGGCGTGTATTTTCCGTTTATGGGAAAAGTACGGGAACAGTCGGCAGCGTAGTTGGCATATTCGGCTCCGAAATCCATTAACAGCAAATCATTGTTTTGCAGGGTGTTATGATTGGTAACGTAATGCAATACGCAGGCATTTTTCCCGGAGGCAATAATGGGTCTGAAAGCATGCCCTGAAGCACCCTGCCGCAGGAAGTGGAATGTCATTAGTGCTTCCACCTCAAACTCTTTCATGCCGGGAGCGACATTTTTGAGTATTTCTTTAAATGAAACACCTGTTATAGCAATGGCTTTACGAATACATTCCAGCTCCTGAGGTTGTTTTGCCTGTCGCAGACTGGTCAGGATCACTCCCAGTCGCTCCGTTTTTACCAATGGGAAAGCTTTTTTAAATTTTTCCGCATATCTTTTATCACGGGTTTCATTTTCAGGGAAGAATTTCGGGTATTCATTCACTGCCAGGTAAGCTCTTTTAGCCCAGAAGAGGAGCTCTTTTAAAAAGAAATCAAGTTCTTCAAGGTATTTGACGGTTTTAATGCCGGAAATATCCTGTGCTTCTTTTTTTGTAAGCTTATGGCCGTTCCACTGTTCTTCTTCGGGAGAGGCATTGATAATAAACAACATTTCACGGAATGCCGGGTTTGGATGTGTAGGTGCCATTACCAGCATTGTTTTTTCCTGTTCAATGCCGGTGAGATAAAACAGGTCGGAGTTTTGCCTGTAGGGGAAGTATTGGTCTCCGTTGCGTGGCATTTCGTCGTTTGATACCACCACAGCAATACTTCTGGTTTTTAATTCTGTGCTTAACCTGTGGCGGTTTTCCGTAAATAGTCGTGGGTCAATGGGGTTGTATCGCATAATAATTTCTTTCAATGAGCAACAAAGTTAGTATCTTTCGGCGAAAATCACGACAAACTATTTCTATCTTTGCAGGAAGATGCTATTTAAAGATATACCGGGACACAAAAAGGTCAAAGAGAAGCTTATCAGAGCTGTTCAGGAGCAGCGTGTAAGCCATACACAACTTTTTTTAGGCGCTGAAGGGTCACATAAGCTGGCGCTGGCAATTGCCTATGCGCAGTATGTGAATTGTGAACACCGCACTGCTGATGATAGCTGCGGAGTATGCCCTTCATGTATAAAATATCAAAAACTGGCGCACCCTGATTTGCATTTTATTTATCCTGTAGCACCGAGAAAAAATATCTCCAAACCGGAAAGTACTGATTTTATTAAAGAGTGGCGCGAGCTTCTTATGGAAACAAATCAGTTGATCACCATCGACGACTGGCACCATAAGATTGAACTGGAAGGGAAAAAGACGATTATCAACGTAAAAGACTGCGGAAATATCATCCAAAAGCTGAGCCTTAAGTCGTATGAGTCGGAATATCGTGTTGTGGTGATGTGGATGGTAGAGCGGCTGTACCGTGAAGCAGCGCCCAAGCTGTTGAAGGTGCTGGAAGAACCGCCGGAGAAGACGCTTTTCCTGCTGGTGGCAGAAAATCAGGATTTGCTTTTAAATACCATTAAGTCGCGGACTCAGCTGGTTAAGATATTGCCCTATTCCTATGATGAGGTTCGTTCGATTCTTTTGGAAAAAGGTATTGCCGGCGATGTGGCCAGTGATGTTGCCATCCGCAGCCAGGGGAACCTGCACAAAGCCCTTGAACTTGCCGGAGCAGGCAGCAGGCATGCTGAGTACTTTGGTTATCTGAGTAGCTGGCTGCGGGGGTGTTTTCGCGCTTCAATAACGGAAATGACAGATGCCATTGCTAAGTTCTCGAAAGGTAACAGGGAAGATACCCGTCATTTTCTGGAATATACCCAGGAGCTGATCCGCGATGCCATGCTTGTAAATCGCGGTGCTGCTGAGCTTTCCTACCGTTATGGTGACGAAAAGACCTTTGTGCAGAAACTGTCTCCTTTTATTCACCCTGATGTGCTGCCAGGGTTCTATATGGAGCTAAATGACGCGATCTATCAGATCAGCCATTATGGGAATGTAAATATCATCCTTACAGATCTCTCTTTCAAGATGAGCAATTTCCTGCACATTCCTCAGTCAAAAGCATGATTTTGTTATCTTTGCTAATTAAAACATTGATTTTTCTTTTATGACACATATAACTTCAAAAACTACCCCTTTTCTTTACCGTGGCTGTAAAGGTATTCCTGATGCAGCAGCAAAAGGAGAAGGTTGCTTTTCTCACGGCGCCTGTAAGCTGGATGTCCAGGATGAGATTTTAAAAATGCCTCCCGCTGATGCGCAGGGAGAATGCCTTTATGTAGAAATCCGGTTTAAAAATTCGCGGAAGGATTTTTTTATTCTTCCGGAAGAAATGCTTGTTCAAACAGGTGATATTGTTGCCGTTGAGGCCTCCCCGGGGCACGATATAGGTATTGTAACCCTTACAGGTGTGGCTGTAGAACGCCAGATGGCCAAGAAAGCCTTTACTCCGGGGCCGGATATACGGAAAGTATATCGTAAAGCCAGAGTAAATGACATTGAAAAGTGGTCGTATGCTGTCTCCCGTGAGCAGGATACCCTCTTCCGTACCCGTAAGATTATTTACGACCTCGGACTGGAGATGAAGCTCAATGATGTGGAATTCCAGGGCGATGGCACAAAGGCTATATTCTATTATACCGCAGAAGATCGCGTGGATTTTCGCCAGCTGATAAAGATTCTTGCGGAACAGTTCCGTATCCGTATTGAGATGAAGCAGATTGGTGTGCGCCAGGAAGCTGCCCGGATGGGCGGTATTGGCTCCTGTGGCCGTGAGTTGTGCTGCGTAACATGGCTTACCCGGTTCCGGTCTGTGACAACCTCAACAGCACGGACTCAGCAGCTTTCCCTGAACCCTCAGAAACTGGCGGGGCAGTGTTCCAAACTAAAATGCTGCCTGAATTTTGAACATGAAGTCTATCTCGATGCATTGAAGGAATTTCCTCCCATTGAACTGATCCTTAACACAAAACAGGGCGATGCTGAGTATGTTAAGGCGGATGTTTTCAAACAATTGGTGTGGTATACCTACAAAAATGATAACTCCAGTATGATGGCTGTGCCCCTTAAAGAGGTAAAGAAAATTATTGCGATGAATAAAAAGGGGAATAAACCGGAGAAATTGGAAGATTTTGCCTTTAAAAAGGAACAGACAACAGATTTTGAAGTGGGAATTTCGGAGGAAGATCTTCGCCGTTTTGATGATTAATATTGCCCAAGGGCATAAAACCGCAGGCATGAATAACAATAACCATTACAGGATTATCCTGCTATACTTTATCACTGTGGTACTGCTTTGCTCCTGTGGGAGAAAAACCGCATTTGAGCATTATATTGATATCCCTGATGGTGGATGGCATCAGAATGAACCAGTGCTCTTTGAAGCGCAGATTACTGATACTGTTCAGGCTTTTGACCTGATGTTTCATATTCGCCACAAGGTGGATTATCATTACCGTAATTTATGGGTTTTTGCTGATGTTGAATATCCCAATGGTAAAGCAACCCGCGATACCATTGAGTTTATTATTGGCGATAGCAAGGGTAACTGGCTTGGAAACGGAGTTGGAAAAGTAAAGGAAGACCATATTCTGCTGAATAGTAATGTCCGGTTCATTCAATCCGGAATGTACCGTTTTACCTTTTATCAGGCTATGCGTGAAGAGGATCAGATTCTTGAAAATATCAATAGCATTGGACTGTCGGTTGTTCAGCATGAATAAAATGTTAAGCTATTGAATTATAAGATATTTTCTTTTTCTGCGTTTATTTTTGCATATCATACAGCTAAAGTAATTTTCTGATGGAAGAAAAAAAAGCATATCGTAAGTATACACGGATCCTCTGGATTATTTATGTACTCGCCATTGCCGCGGTAGTATTTGTTTTTACAGGTATATCATTAGGGTGGTTGGGATTTATGCCCGGCTTTGAGGAACTGGAAAATCCTGACACTAACCTGGCGTCAGAGATTTATTCCGCGGATAATGTATTGATGGGGAAATACTATATTGAAAACCGTTCCAATACCAGCTACGACGAGCTCTCCCCAAACCTTGTGGATGCACTTGTTGCCACTGAGGATATCCGTTTTGTGCAGCATAGCGGGATTGATGTCAGGGCTCTGATGCGTGTTGCAGTGGGTGTCGTTACCGGAAATAATAAAGGAGGTGGCTCAACAATCACGCAACAGCTGGCGAAGAACCTCTTTCCCCGTGAAGCAAACTATAATAAGCTCGATCTTATTACTATCAAATTTAAAGAGTGGGTTACAGCCGTGAAGCTGGAACGTAACTATACCAAGCAGGAAATTATCGCTATGTATTTTAATACCGTGGCTTTTGGATATAATGCCTATGGGATAAAATCTGCCTGTCGCATATTTTTTAATAAAACCCCTGATGAGGTTACCGTTGAAGAAGCGGCTGTTTTGGTGGGCATCCTTCGTGCCCCGAGTTATTACAGCCCGCTGCGCCACCCCGAACGCGCAACAAAGCGCCGTAATGTGGTGCTGGGTCAGATGAAAAGATATGAGTTTCTGACACCGGCAGACTATGATTCTATCGCCTCCCTTGAGCTGGATATGAGCGGATATCGCCGCCAGGATCATACTACAGGCATAGCAAAGCATTTCAGAGAATATATCCGTCAGCTGCTGCATGTGTGGTGCAAAAACCATCAAAAAGCCGATGGTACAAACTACGACCTTTACCGCGATGGCCTGCGCATCTATACCACCATCGACTCACGGATGCAGAAATATGCCGAGGAAGCGATAAAAGAACATCTGGGCGAAGATTTGCAGCCTGCATTTTTCCGGCACTGGGATGGTCACGAGAATGCACCCTATGTATTTGATAAAAATGTCGCTGAAGAGCAAATTGAGAAGCTAATGAACTCTGCAATGCGCCGTTCTGCCCGCTATAAGGGTATGCGTAGTGCCGGTATCTCCAAAGACAGTATCCAGATCGTTTTTGATACGCCCGTTGAGATGACAGTATTTAGCTGGAACGGCGATGTTGATACCATTATGTCACCAATGGATTCGATACGATATTACAAAAATTTTCTTCGCAGCGGCCTGATGTCCATGGAGCCACACTCGGGATATGTGAGAGCCTATGCCTGCGGCCCGGAGTATTCGTATTTTCAGTTTGATAATGTTACCCATATGCGTCGTCAGGTAGGTTCTACCTTTAAGCCGTTTCTCTATACTCTGGCCATGCAGGAAGGTGAGTTTTCGCCCTGCAGCACTTTGCCAAACGTGCAGGTGAGTATCGATTTGGGTAATGGCGATACCTGGGAGCCACGAAATGATTCACAGGACGAACGGGGCAAGGAGGTTAGCCTGAAGTGGGCGCTGGCACACTCCAACAACTGGATCAGCGGGCGCCTGATAAAGCGCTACGGACCGCGCCCGGTAATACAAATGGCACAGCGCATGGGGGTGAAAAGCGAAATCCCCGAGGTCTATTCCATCGCACTGGGTACCGCCGACCTGAGCCTCTATGAAATGGTTGGCGCACTGAATACCTTCTCCAACAAAGGTGTTTATGTGCAGCCCGTATTTATTACCCGTATCGAAGATCGTAACGGCAATATCCTTGACTCCACCGAACCCATGCAGCAGGAGGCGATGAGCGAGGAGACTGCCTATCTTATGCTGGAACTTATGAAAGGCGTTGTGCAAACAGGTACCGGTATCCGTTTGCGCTATAAATATGGTTTCGATACCCCCATCGCCGGAAAAACAGGAACAACACAGAATAACTCCGATGGATGGTTTATGGGACTTACCCCGGAGCTTACCACCGGAGTATGGACGGGCTGTGAAGACCGCGCGGCTCACTTCAGAACCATCTCTCTGGGGCAGGGTGCAAATATGGCCCTACCTGTATTTGCTCTCTATCTGCAGAAAATTTATAATGACTCAACACTGAATTTTTATCGTGGCGATTTTGAGAAACCCCTCAAGCCGCTCTCTGTGGAAATTGATTGCGATAAATGGAACGAACAGCATAGTACCGATAATAACAGTCTTTATCAGGACGACGAATTTTAATTATGAGCCAGGCCCTAAAAAAACGATTCAGAATGCAACCCATTAAATCAGCCTACTTCCTGGTTTTGGCGGTTGTAATTGTAACAAATCTCTTTATGCAGATTTGGGCAAAAGGTGATCGTGTCATCAAAATTGATGTCCAGGGCTATTATGCTTATCTCCCGGCATTCTTTATCTATCATGATATGCAGTTTAACTTTGTGGATGATGAGTCGAATCCCCATCATGAGGAGATAAAGGGTGATGTATGGTATAATTACCTGGAGGACGGGACAAGGATTATTCAATATACCTCGGGACTGGCGATTTGCTATGCGCCGTTTTTCTTTGTCGGGCACCTGGGGGCACTGCTTTTTGGTTACCCTGCCAACGGATACAGTATCCCCTATGACTTTATGCTTCAGTTTGGTGCTATTCTCTTTTTCATTATGGGGCTATATTACCTTCGACGAATACTGGAGCTGTATTTTTCAGAACGTACCGCAGCCCTGACCCTTATTTCTGTGGTATTGAGCACCAATTTGTTCTATTATATTACTGCTGAAGCCGCGATGTCGCATGTTTTTAGCTTCGCCTTTATAGCGTTGTTTGTGTGGCTGCTGTTGAAATGGCTCGACCGCCCCAACTGGCAAACGACCATCCAGCTGGGTTTTGTAACCGGCATGGTGCTGCTTATTCGCCCTTCGAATATTATGATTATTGCACTTTTTGTGCTGATGAATGTCTCGCGTTTTAGCGATATTGCTGCCCGTTTCAGGTTTTTCTTCCGCCATTACCGGCAGGTACTGATTATGATACTGGCAGCCTTTATTGTCTGGATTCCTCAAATGATCTACTGGCATTCTGTTACGGGTCATATTTTATTTTACAGTTATGGTAATGATGTAGGCTTTTTCTGGGGCGACCCGGCCATAAAAGAGATCCTTTTCAGCTATCGTAAAGGATGGCTGTTGTACACTCCTGTGATGAGCCTTGCACTGCTGGGCCTTATTCCTTTATACCGCAAACGCACCGGCCTGTTCTGGTCTTCGCTGTTTGTTTCAGTTGCTACGATTTATGTTTTTGGAAGCTGGTGCTTCTGGTGGTTCGGAGGAAGCTTCGGAAGCCGTGCATTTATCGATTATTATGCCATCTTCGCCATTCCTATGGCAGCATTTATCGATTTTGTACTGAAACTAAACAGCAAATGGTGGCACCGCGCACTGTATGTGCTGCTGTTTTTATTTATGTCTCTCAACCTGTTTCAGATTTATCAGTACCGCAAAGGTCTTATTCATTGGGTTAGTATGACAAAGGAAGCCTACTGGAGCGTATTCCTGAAAACACAATACCCCCGGGGATTTGATAAAATGCTTGAATATCCGGATTATGACAGTGTTATTGAGCAGATGCTGGAACGTCATAAAGATAAAGAAGATTGATTTTCCTGTTTTTTTGTTTTTCATTTGCTGCTTAATAACGTTAAGCGCCCGTAGTCTCTATTCTGCGTAAATTTCGTTACATTTGTCCCAACTAAGAACTGAAGCAGTTAAGCAATGAACAATAAATTGACCGAAGATTTTCTTACTTCAGCACTGATATCAGATAGTACCATAAACCCCAATACGGATATACTTTCCTGGCTGAAAAAGCAAAATGAAGAGATAAAGGCCTCCATTACGCAGATTCCTTTAACGCAAATGCGTAAGTGGTATATTGACAAGGAAAAAGGATCTGTCCATCACGAAAGCGGCAAGTTTTTTTCTATTGAAGGAATACGGATTACTACCAACTGGGGTAAAGTGCCGCAGTGGGAGCAACCTGTTATCAATCAGCCTGAAATAGGGTTTCTGGGCATTATTACCAAAATGATTGATGGGGTGCTTTATTTTCTGCTACAGGCAAAAATAGAACCCGGCAACATAAATATTGTACAGTTATCACCTACTTTGCAGGCTACACGAAGCAACTATACCAAGGTTCATAAAGGTCATACACCAAAGTTTCTGGAATACTTTAACGGAACGAAAAAGGTTTCGGTATTGCTCGACCAGCTGCAGTCGGAGCAGGGAGCCCGGTTTTTACGCAAGCGTAACCGGAATATTATTATCCGTATTGATGAGAATGAACTTACCGAATGCCCGGATAATTTTAAATGGCTTACCCTGGGCCAGATAAAGAATATGATGCAGATGGACAATGTGGTGAATATGGACACCCGCTCGGTGATATCTGCAATTCCGGTCCGCTCTCCCTCAGAAGGTCTGGACTCCGTATTACCACCGGAAAAGGTCGCTGACAAGCCCTTTATTGAAGCGTTGCTCAACCCGGATCACTCGCTGAATACTTTTGATCAGATTTTATCGTGGTTCACAGGGCTGAAGTTTAAATATACCTATGAAGTATCAAAAGTACCCCTGAATAAAATCCGTTACTGGAAACATAACAACTTCTCAGTCGTGCATGAACAGGGGAAATATTTCGAAGTAATAGGTGTTAGGTCGGAAATCGGCAACCGCGAGGTGGTTTCATGGGATCAGCCTATGATTAAACCTGTTCAGCAGGGGTTAATGGCATTTATTGTGAAGAAAATTAATGGCGTTTATCACTTTCTGGTGCAGGCAAAGCTCGAACCCGGGAATATGGATATTGTCGAAATGGCGCCTACAGTGCAGTGTATCACCGGAAATTACCGCAATGGTGTGAATGAATACGATGTACCCTATATCAATGAAGTATTGTCGGCAAAAGAGGAGCAGATTTGGTTTTCTACCTTCCAGAGTGAAGAAGGAGGACGCTTTTACCGCGAACAGAATATGAATCGTGTGGTTGAGGTTGACGATGACTTTCCAATGGAAATTCCGGAAAATTATTGCTGGATGACGCTATCTCAGCTGCTGACATTTATTAAGTTTAATAACTATCTGAATATCTCTGCCAGAAGCCTGATTTCTGCTATAGCTTTAAAAAGAAATGACGAAACAAAATAAAATACGACTGGGCGTGCTGGGATGCGCCAATATTGCCAAACGTTCAATGGTGCCTGCAATATTGCAGCTTCCCGAATTGTTTGAACTGAAATATATTGCCAGTCGCCGGATGGAAAAAGCGGAGGACTTTGCCCGTGAATTTGGTCTTACACCGGTGGAAGGCTACGACAACCTTATTGCCAGCGACGATATCGACGCACTCTACATCCCGCTGCCTACGGGTTTGCACAAAGAGTATGTAAATAAGGCACTGAAGGCAGGAAAGCATGTTTATGTGGAAAAAGCCGTTGCCATGAATCATAACGATGCACTGGAGATGGTTGGAAATGCCAGAGCCAATGATGCCGCCATGATGGAAGGGTTTATGTTTCAATACCATTCACAGCATGATGTGGTTAGAAATCTGCTTGCAAAAGATACCATCGGGGATGTGCGTCATTTTTCTGCAACCTTCTGTTTTCCGCCACTTCCGGAAGGTAACTTCCGCTATTCGCCAACCATTGGCGGCGGTGTGCTTACCGATGCTGCCGGCTATCCGCTCCGTGCAACGCATTTTATGATGGGTGATGCCATGCAAGTGAAAGCTGCAACGCTGAAGTTTGACCCGCAAATCGGATCACATGTATACGGAAGTGCCTTCCTGTCCGATGAAAAAGGGCTTGGGGCTTCCATTGCTTTTGGTTTTGATAATTTCTACCAGTGTTATTATGAAATACTGGGGCAGAAAGGCAAAATTACCGCCACAAGAGCCTATACTCCCAAACCTGATTTTAAGCCTTCGGTTATTGTGGAAACACCACAGGGAACTGAGACTATTGTTGCTGAGGCAGATAATCATTTTGTAAAAGCTATGGAGGAGTTCTACCACATTATTTGCTCTGCTGACGGTCGCAAAAAACACTATTCCGATATTCTGCTTCAAAGCTCTTCTCTGGATCAAATATACAACCTAAGTACTTCAACCAATGAATGATATGAAAATATCCATCGTGAGCCCGGTGTATGGTGCTGCAAACCTTCTGGTAGAGTTTGTGGATCGTACGATTGCCGTAGTGGAAAAAATAACCCCTGATTTTGAGATAATCCTTGTGGAAGATCACAGCCCTGATCATTCGTGGCAGCTTATTGAAGACATTGCTGCCAAAAACAGCTGTGTTATCGGGGTTTCGCTAAGCAGGAACTTCGGCCAGCAGAATGCCATCCATGCCGGTCTGGATCTGGCCGGGGGTGACTATATCATTACCATGGATTGTGACTTGCAGGATGAACCTGAAAATATTCCTGCCATGCTTGAAAAGGCTCACGAAGGTTATGATATGGTTTTTGCCAGCCGCCGGAACAGGAAAGATCCCTGGTTTAAGAAATGGGCATCACGACAGTTCTACCGCACATTGGCATATCTTACAGATACAGAGCAGGATAGCTCGATAGCGAATTTTGTTCTCTATACCAAAAGAGCCAATGAGGCTATGAAAAAAGTTGGCGATTACTACCGCTATTATCCGCTGCTGAACCAATGGGTGGGCTTTGATACCTGCAAGCTGCCCATAGAACATGCCCAGCGTATGGATGACAAGAAATCGTCCTATTCCATAAAAAAACGATTGCGACTGGCATTTACAACCATCGTTGCTTTTTCTGATAAACCGCTGCGAATAATGCTTAAAACGGGACTGCTACTGGTGTTATCGGTTTTTATTATCGCCATAATCCTGGTGTTACGCTACCTGATTACCGGCTTTGATGTTTCCGGGTGGCTGAGTATCTTTCTTTCTCTGTGGCTGCTCTCAGGGATGATCATTGTTATGCTTGGACTGGTGGGTATCTATGTGGGGCGCTCCTTCGAATCGGTAAAAAAACGTCCCGGATATATTGTAAAAACAATCCTGAATAAGAAGTAAATCCTATGACAGAACTGAAAGGAAAACGGTTTCTGCTGTTTGGCTCCGAAGGCTATCTGGGTCGTCATATGGCACATTTTTTTACACAACAGGGAGCTCTGATCGTGCCCTTTGATATACATCCGGAATCAAAGAGCCGCCAGCAGGGATATAAACAGATCGACCTGACACAGCCGGAAATGCTGAAGGATATCGATTGGAATGTGGATGGTGTATTTATGTTCTCAGGACTTACCGGAACCGGCGACAGTTTTACAAATTATGAGAAATTTCAGGCTGTTAATGAAGGTGGTTTGCTGAATCTTCTTTCCGCCGTGAAGCAGTCTGAATACCGACCGCGGATTATCTTTCCCTCCACGCGGCTGGTATATAAAGGTGCTGCCGGGGCGCTTGCAGAAGATGCTGAAAAAGAGGCCAAAACCATTTACGCCTCCAATAAACTGGCCTGCGAGAACCTGTTGTTTGCCTGGCAAAATGCCTTTGATATTCCCTACACTGTTTTTCGTATCTGTGTGCCCTACGGGAACATGCTTTCGGGCGAATATTCCTATGGTACCATGGGCTTTTTTATGCGCTCGGCACGCACCTCCGGAACCATCCCGTTGTATGGCGATGGTGCGCAGCGCAGAACCTTCTCGCATGTTGAAGATATTTGCCGCCAGATTGCTGCAGCCTGCCTGATGGACGAAACCCGCAATGAAGTGTATAATATCCATGGTGAAGATTTCTCACTGGCAGAGGTCGCAACGATGATTGCCACACGGACAGGAGCAACGCTTAAATTCACCGAATGGCCGGAGATGGCACTACGACTGGAAAGTGGCGATACCGTTTTCGACGCTCAAAAGTTGCTCCAGATAACGCACTACTCCTTAATGCACAGCCTGGAAGAGTGGATTGACGGAAGTTTGAAA
>CAZQNY010000041.1:0-22983 GCA_964594665.1 uncultured Bacteroidales bacterium | reverse complement strand
TTGATATAAAACACAGCTCCAAGACTTCCGATGATAATAAATGATCTTAAGAGTACAATTCTGTATGCGATAGAATTCATATCATCCACATGGCGCCAATCCATCAACAACAATAGAAAAAACACAAAAACCCATACTAGAATTTCTCTCCAGGGCTGTGGAATCACCTTGCTAAAATTCTTCATCTTCATAATTTTTCGCCGAAAGTATAGGATTAATAGTTCTACCTTAATTTAATTCAATATAGATCCGCTTTTCCTAAACGTACGATCGAAATTACTCAAAAAAAGGCAGATTTTCCCGTTTTACGGTAATTCTATCCTTTTGATTAAAAAAGCCTGCCATTGATTGAATACATTTTAATATATGACTCAACTCTCACACTTTTGCCCTGCATTCAAAAAAACATCAATCATGAAAAGAAAAATTGTAAACGTAACAGTTGTTGTTATACTGATGTTTGGAGCCATCATCGGCGCCCAACACCTTATTGAAACAAAAGCTAAACCTCCCCGCAATGCCGACCGCGAACAGATACTCTCGGTAAAGGCCGAGCAGGTTGTATATAAAGATATCGTTGCACCGGTAACATATTACGGCAGGATTTATTCAAAAGAGAATATCTCCATCGCTGCAGAGGTTTCAGGAAAGATGCTTCAGGGCGATATTCCATTTAAAACAGGACAGTCATTTAAAAAAGGCGATGTGCTCGTAGGTATTTATGATGAAGATATGAGAGCATCCCTGGCTGCTCAAAGGAGTACCTTTTTAAATACGCTCAGCCAGGCGCTTCCTGATATAAAAATCGACTACCCCGAATCCTATGAGAAGTGGAGTAATTTTTTTATGGCTATAGATTTTGAAAAGAATCTTCCTGAATTGCCGGACTTTGATACACAGAACGAAAAAGTCTTTCTGGCATCAAAAAGCATTATATCATCATATTACAGCATTAAACAACAAGAAGTTACACTTTCCAAATATGTCATCACCGCTCCTTTTGATGGTGTTTTCACACAAATTAATAAAGAGATCGGTTCTATTGCCGGCATGAATGGAGATCTGGCTAAGATTATCCGCACCGATAAGCTGGAGATGGTGGTTCCTGTACTTCCTGCTGAAGCTGAATGGATCAAAGAAGGACAATCTGTGGATATCCTCATCAGCGAAAGCGAAAAAATTAACGGTACTGTGGTGAGAATTGCTGAGTTTGTGGATGCTTCAGGGCAGATGATCAACGTCTATGTAGCACTTGATGGTGCGGCAGCACAAAAAGTATATGAGGGTCAGTTTTATGATGTGGAGTTCCCCGGGAAAGAGATGAACCAGGTTATGGTGATCCCACGTGAAGCTGTATTCAAGAATAACCAGGTATGGGTTGTAGAGCAAAATGAGCTGAAGCTTCAATCGGCTGAGATCGTTAAGAAAGCTGAGGACTATCAGTATATCAGAGGCCCACAGGAGGGACAGATGCTGGTGATAGAATCGCTCATGAATGTGAAGGATGGCCAGCGCGTGAATATCATCAAAGCAAACAGCTAATCTGAAAAATCAATCGTAATGAGAAAAATACTTTCAACATTTGTAAAATATCCCTTCTACGGGAAGGTGGTGATAGCGATACTGCTGCTTATTGGTGGTTATTCGCTGCTCACCATGAAGAAATCGAGCTTTCCGATTACGGAATCACACACCATTACCATATCGGTAACCTACCAGGGTGCTACACCAAAAGAGATGGAAGAGGGTGTTACAACACTTATTGAGAATGCGATACGTGGTACTGTTGGCATCAAGGAGTTCACCTCTATTTCACGTGAAAACAGTGCCGTAGTTACTATAACAACCTTATCTGAGTATGATGTTGATGAGGTAATGACAGAGGTGAAAAACGTAGTGGATGGAATCTCCAACTTCCCGGTGAATGCGGAACGGCCGGTAGTTTCAAAACGACGAACCACCACCATTGCCATGTTTCTGGGACTAAGCTCGGAGTCGGATGATCTTATTGAGCTAAAGACTGAAGCTCAACGCATTGAGGATGATTTCCTCGCATCAGGCATCATCTCCCAGATCACCATTATGGGGTATCCATCCAAAATGGAGATGGCTGTGGAGATCGACGAAGCAATGCTCCAGCGCTACGGTCTTTCCATAAACGACATTCAAAATGCTATCTCGGCAAATAATAATGATGTCATGGGTGGTACTGTGAAAGGTAGCCGTGAGGAGATACTTATCGTATCGCGTCAGCGATCTATCGATCCCGATGATATCGAAAATATTGTGGTAAAAGCTACGCCTGATGGTGCCAATATCAGAGTAAAAGATGTTGCCAGTGTAGCCTTACAGTTTGAAGAGGTTCAACGTGGAAATTATATTAACCAGGACAGAAATGTGGTTATTATGATTGATAAACTTGCCTCAGAAGACCTTGAGGCGATTTCTGACTATATCCACGAATATATGGATGAGTATAATGCTACTCATCAATCAACAGAGATGTATATTCTTCACGACTTCCTGTCCAACCTGAAAGGACAACTTGGGATTCTGTACAGCAATGGTTTATTGGGAATGATTCTCGTGGTTGTTTCACTATCATTGTTTCTTAGCTTCCGGCTTTCACTCTGGGTTTCATGGGGTATCCCTGCCAGTTTCCTGGGTATGTTCATGGTGGCAAACCTTATGGGTATCACCATTAACATAATATCTGTTTTTGGAATGATTCTGATCATTGGTATTTTGGTGGATGACGGTATTGTGATTGGAGAAAATATCTTTAGTCATTTTGAGAAAGGTAAGTCACCACGCCGTAGTGCCATTGATGGTACAATGGAAGTGTTACCTGCTGTTTTTGTATCTGTTGCAACAACCATTATCGCATTCATGCCGTTATTTTTCATCGAGGGTAATCTTGAGATGATGTATGAGATGGGGCTGGTTGTGGTGTTATGTCTTCTGTTCTCGCTGCTGGAAGGAATGTTTGTACTTCCGGGTCACCTGGCAAGCCCAAAGGTCTTAAGAGAGAATAAGAAGAATGGCCTTTATGCACGTCTGCGCAGAGCGCTGGATAAAGGTATTTTCTATTTCAGAGACAGATTATATCTGCCATTTCTGAAGTGGATCCTCCACCATCGCTGGATATCACTGGGAATTGTTACAGCATCATTTATCTTAACAATAGGGCTTATTGGTGGTGGAAGAATCGGATTTACATTCTTTCCAAGAACAACAATGGACAACTTTGTTATTGATCTTGTGATGAAACCCGGAGTAAAAGAGGAAGTTGTACTTGAGAAGCTTTTTGATATTGAAGAGTCAATCCTTGAAGTCAATGAAGAACTGATGGAAGCGTATAACGACTCGATTCCATTTATCAACTATACGCAAGCGTATACCGGTAGTGCATTTAATGGCACCGAAAACGGGACCAATGCAGGTGGCATCCGGGTATTCCTCAGGCGAATGGATAGATCACCTGTAGATGATCAGATCATAAAACGAGCCATTGCGGAAAAGGTTGGTACCATTCCTGAGGCATATAAATTCACCATTGGTGCATCCGACCGTTTTGGTGCTCCTGTATCCTTCAGTATGCAAAGCTATGATATGGAAGAACTGGAAGCTGCAAAAACCGAGTTTGAAACAGAATTGGCAAAGCTATCATCACTCTATAATATCATGGATAACTCACAACTCGGAAACCAGGAGATTCGCATTACCTTAAAACCGAAAGCATATACCCTCGGGCTTACTCAGAGTTCTTTGATGAATCAGGTACGTCAGGCGTTCTATGGTGGACTGAGCCAGCGAATGCAGGAAGGTAAAGATGAGATTTGGGTTTATGTAAGATATCCGCTTGAAAATCGTGAGACTATAGGTCAGCTGGATAAGATGCTTATAGAAACTCCAATGGGAAATTACCCACTCTCGGAAGTAGCAGATTACACCATGGAGCGTGGCCTTACAGCCATCAACAGGTATAACGGGCAGCGTGAAATTCGTGTTGATGCATATATGCTGGATCCAAACGAGCCGGTGCCTCCAATTCTTGATGAGGTAGAAGCTACAATCATTCCAATGATTCAGGAAAAATATGATAACGTGAAATTTGTAGCTCAGGGTCAGCAGAAAGATACCAATGAGGAGATGGAGAGCATTATGAAGTATTACTCCATAGCATTTATAATCATTGTATTGATAATAATGATCTATTTCCGCTCTGCCATTCAGGGTCTGATGATTATCTTCATGATTCCGCTTGGTCTCCTTGGTGCAGTCTGGGGGCATGGAATAGAAGGTGCTACGCTTTCATTGATGAGTATCTGGGGTATGGTAGCCTTATCGGGAACAATAATCAACGATGCTGTAGTATTACTGGATAAATATAACCGGGACTTAAAGCGCGGATTCAAGGTCAATGAGGCTATTCTCAACGCGGCACAAAAACGCTTCAGACCGATTCTGCTTACCACAATAACCACTACAGTGGGGCTCTTCCCACTTATTAAAGAGGTGAGTAGCGATGCTCAGTTTATCATTCCTATGGCTGTGGCACTGGCATATGGTATCCTGTTCGGTACTTTCTTTATCCTTACGGTATTCCCGGTATTGATACAGATGGCCAATTCTCTACAGGTGAAATGGAAGAAGCTTATACATGGCGGTGATGTTACTCCGGAAGAGGTAGAACGTGCTGTGAAAGACCAACAGGTAGAGCTGGCTCTGTCACAAGCCATGGAAGAGGATTTCACCTATACTGCTAATGATATAAGAAACGAAAAAGACGACGAATAATGAAAAGAGTATATATATTCATCCTGCTGATGCTTGGAGCATCGGCAGGGTTTGCCCAGAAAGAACTCTCGCTGAAACAGGCTGTTTCCATGGCATTGGAAAACAACTACGACCTCATCGTGGCAAACAAAAACGTTGAGATAAGCCAGAAGAACAACACCTGGTGCTCTACCAGCGCCATGCCTATGATAAGCTTTAACGGCGCTGCCACTGAGACATGGAACTATAACGACAATGAAGATTATCGCAATGAAAGACTCTCTGCCGATGTAACGATGAACTGGGTTCTTTTTGATGGCTTCTCAGCACGCATACAGAAAGATCAGCTGGAGATAATTCAGGCCCAATCCGAAGGAAATGCAGCGGTAGTAATAGAATCAACCATTCAGGATGTGATCCTCAGCTACTATAAATGCCTGCTGGAAGAGGAGAAGGTGAAGGTCATGAAAGAGGTTATGGATCTTTCACACGACAGATACCTTAACATCCAGGAACGTCAAAAGCTGGGAAACTCTACAACATATGAGGGTTTACAGGCGCAGAACTCATGGTTAGAGGATAAGTCCAACTATCTGCAACAGCAACTGGCGTATATCACCGAAACAAAGAACCTGAACTTCCTCATGGGTGTGGAAAGTACTTCTGAATGGAACCTGACAACGCCATTTACAACAGAAACTTCAGAATATAAATATGAAGATCTGGAAGCAAAGATGGTTTCCAGCAACAGCACATTAAAAAATCAATACATCTATCAAAGCTTGTTGGAAAAAGAGACCAAGATGGCGAAGAGCGAGTACTACCCTACCCTTTCACTGAGCGCAGGTGTCGGTGCAACAGAGACATCAAGTTATTATGATGGTATGACTCCGGATATGACAGTGGACAACTTTGCTCCAACAGGATCTCTGGTCTTATCTTATACTATCTTCAACGGAGGAAAAAGGAAAAGAGCAATTGACATTGCCGAGATCAATGAAGAGATTGGCGAGGTACAGACAGAGCAGATGGTTCATAGCCTTACAAACCAGCTCTATCAGCTCACCAGCTTCTATGATATCAGAAAAGAGTTACTGGGATTAAGCGAGGAGCAGAAAGAGGCTGCGAACCTTAACCTGAGCATCTCAGAAGATAAATTCAGCAATGGTTCCATCAACTCCTTTAACTACCGTGACGTGCAGGTGATGTATCTGAATTCCAGTTTGGGATATTTGAATGCAGTTTATAATATCATTGAGACAGATACGCAGCTAACAAGGATGACGGGTGGCCTTCTGAATGAAAATGAATAATTATATTTATCCCGTAGAGACACATTATCATGTGTCTCTATGATAATGTGTATCCAGGTTCAAGGAGACACCCTATAGGGTGTCTCTACAGGATACCTATTATTTTGAATACAAAAATCGTTTTATTTTTTGAGTTGCAGTCTTTTCAAAAGGGCTTTCCTGCAAAACAACATAATTTAATCTCGAAAATTTACTTACACGCTGATTAACAAATTCCTGCACTTCTTTTAGCAATTCTTCAACCTTCTCATTCATGGCTTCCTGTGATTTCTCCACCATTTCCTGGTATTGCTGCTTGATTTTATCAATATTGAGGTGCACCATTGCCACGAGTTTACCATTCTGCTCCACAACAAGCGATTCTGTTACGAATGCATTGCTATTGATTACGGATTCGATCTCTTCGGGGTAAATATTTTCACCGCTGGCGCCGATAATCACATTTTTAATACGGCCTTTTATAAAGAGAACACCTTTTTTATCGAAGAGTCCGATGTCACCGGTACGGAACCAGCCTTCGTCGTCGATTACCTCTTTTGTCATTTCAGGTTCTTTGTAATAACCCTTCATAACATTAGGTCCACGGGCAATGATTTCTCCTTCGCCGGTAACAGGATTAATATCACGAAGCTTCACTTCTACCCCTTCACCGGGCAAACCTGTTGAATAAAGCCTGGGGTTTTTAGGGCCAAAACCGGCAATCAGAGGAGCTGTTTCGGTAAGTCCATAACCAATTGCGTAAGGAAATTTCGCTTCATAGAGGAATTTTTCCACCTGGGGATCCAACTTAGAACCTCCCACACCAAAGAAACGCAAATGGCCACCAAAAGTAGCATAAAGTTTTTTACCGGCTACGCGATGAAGTAACTTTCTAAAAACAGGAACCTTATATACGGACGCCATCATTTTGCTTTTTGTCAGTGCAGGTAACACAGAGCTACGGAAAATTTTCTCAATAATAAGAGGTACCGTGAGCATTGTTGTTGGCTGCACTTTTTTCAATGCCGGAAGCAACACACTTGCAGTGGC
Source organism: uncultured Bacteroidales bacterium (assembly GCA_964594665.1). Taxonomy (GTDB): domain Bacteria; phylum Bacteroidota; class Bacteroidia; order Bacteroidales; family BM520; genus BM520. The sequence goes on along the minus strand of CAZQNY010000041.1, from coordinate 15,862 downwards.
TGGTTTTCCGGGGTAATATACGGAAGCACCCCCACTTAATGGCAGAACAAGCCCAAGTGTATTTTCATAGGCATGAGATAATGGCAACACAGATAACATACGATCACGGGTATCCATAAGATGAATCTTGCCGGAAGTAATGGAATCAGAAACAATATTCTTATGTGTCAGCATAACGCCTTTGGAACGTCCTGTTGTTCCTGAGGTATAGATCAAAGAAGCCAGATCATCAGGCTCGACCTCTGCGATATCAATTCCGGGACGACAAGGATATTGCTTATCGATAAGAATTTCTGAACTCTGAATATTTATTGTCAGAAGATCATTTGCTCCTCCGTTTTCTTCATTAAGCACCTTATACTTCAGTGCTTCGGAAACAAAAAGTGCCTTTGCTTCTGAATGTTCAAGTATATTGGCTACCTCGTTAGGGTTAAAGTCAGGTAATAGTGGCACAGCCACAGCCCCCATACCGGTAATGGCAAAAAATGCCATTCCCCACCAGGGATTGTTTGCGGATAAAATTGCAACTTTATCACCTTTATCTATTCCTTTTACCCGAAGAATTTTCTGAAATCTATCGACTTCTTCACCTACTTCTTTGTAGGAATACTTTTTTCCATCAACAAGTGCCAATGCTGTGTAGTCTGCAAAACGTTCAAACGACGAATTGACATAATTGACCAGTGTAAACTCATTATCTTTTAACACACGCTTTCCTTTTAATAAACATCAAATGTAGTGTTTTCTCAGTAATAAATACCAACCCATAACTTTACGGAATCTTTTTTAACATTTTCTATTACCTAACACCCTCATTAGAAACACACAAACATATAAAAAGTTTTATATCTTACCAAATTAAGCATTAGGCAACGTAATTCTGTTTGTCAGAATCACATCATTTTTTTATATATTCGTTTCCAGACACGCAAGACTCAAAGGCGGGTAGGAAAAGTGCCCCCGCATGAAAAAAAATACTACTATGGCAACAGACAGAAGAACATTTTTACGGCTTTCAGCGCTGGGAGCAGGCTCATTTTTTCTCCCCAAAGGCGTATTTGCAGGGAATGAAGATGAGCAATTAATCTTTAGGCTACAAATGCAACAGCAATACGAGTCAGTAAAACCCATTTTTAATATGAGTGGCTACCGGGCACCAAAAATCCCGGTTGTCAGGGTGGGTTTTTTGGGGCTTGGTGACCGTGGTGGTGGAGCCGTCATTCGCTTTACCCATATTGAAGGAGTTGAAATAAAAGCCCTCAATGATAAGCGCGAAGCAGCCGTTAAAGGGTCGCAACAAGCCCTTGCAGATGCTGGATTGCCCAAAGCTGACGAGTATTATGGCAGTGAAAACAACTGGAAAGAGGTTTGTGAGCGTGAGGACATTGACCTAATATACATTTGTGCCAACTGGGCTCTTCATACTCCTATGGCGTTATATGCGATGGAACAGGGAAAGCATGTTGCTGTGGAGGTTCCTGCCGCATTAACTCTTGATCAGGCATGGCAATTGGTTGAAACATCGGAAAGAACACAAAAACATTGTATGATGCTCGAAAATTGCTGTTATGACTTCTTCGAGCTTTTGACATTGAATATGGCTCGTCAGGGCTATTTTGGTGATCTCGTTCATGCAGAAGGAGCCTATCTGCATACTCTTCTGGATATGAATTTCACCAAGCCTGAAGATGACAAGCAGTACGATGCCGGTTATACAGATATGTGGCGTCTAAAGCAGAACACCCGAAACGGAAACCTCTATCCTACTCATGGTCTGGGACCAGTATGCCAGATTATGAATATCAACAGAGGTGACAAAATGGAATACCTTACTTCCATGTCGGGAGCTGACTTTGGGATGGCAAAAAGAGCCAATGAACTGGCCCAGGAAGATGCTTTTTATCAGGAATTTGCAGGGCAAAGCTATAGGGGAAACATGAATACAACACTGGTACGAACCAACAAGGGACGAACGATCATGATCCAACATGATGTCACTTCACTACGCCCCTATTCGAGGATTCATCAAATCACCGGCTCAAATGCAATGGCACGAAAATGGCCTTATCCTCCAAAAATTTCTGATGGGCATCAGTGGGTTGATGAAAAACAAATGGAAAAACTGGAAAAAAAATACACCTATAAGTTGGTAAAGAAGATTGGAAGGATGGCTAAAAAAGTTGGAGGACATGGTGGAATGGACTTTCTTATGGACTGGCGCCTTGTCGACTGCCTGAGAAATGGATTACCCATGGATCAGGATGTTTATGATGCTGCCTTATGGAGTGCTATCTCACCATTAAGTGAGTGGTCGGTGGCAAACAGAAGTAACTCTGTTGACGTACCTGACTTCACCCGTGGTAACTGGCAGCAAAATGAACCGGTAAACCTAAGCATGAAGGGTGGCGGGAATACCGGGGTCAGGGAGATTAGTAAGGCGGATAAGGACAAACAGTTGGATGTTCATTAAAAAACCAGAAAAAGCGTGTCACAACAGATGTAACACGCTTTTTCATTTATGAATAAGGGCTTGTTATGCCTGAGCCGTAGGGCCTCCAAGGTTCAGGGGCACCCTTTCATCAATTTCCTTTATGGGGCCATGCATTGATTCATATTTTGTAATATTATCATGCAATGCTTTCATAAGGCGCTTGGCATGCTGAGGTGTTAAAACAATGCGTGATTTAACTTTTGCCTTTGGCATGCCTGGCATCATCTTGATAAAATCAACAATGAATTCAGTGTTTGAATGGGTAATAACAGCAAGATTGGAATAGGTCCCTTCTGCCTGGTCTTCACCCAGTTCGATATTGATTTTATTATTTTGTTTAGGATCCATAATTATTCGTTTTATTCAGCTTCCTGAGAATTTTCAAATTCTGCTTTGGATGCCATAATTTGTTCATGATCTTCTCTTGAGCCTACAACGATATCCTTATACTGACGCAGGCCTGTACCAGCGGGGATAAGATGACCCACAATAACATTCTCTTTCAGTCCGAGAAGTGAGTCAGACTTAGCCTGAATAGAAGCATTGGTAAGGACTTTCGTAGTTTCCTGGAATGATGCAGCAGATATAAAGCTCTTTGTTTGCAGTGAAGCTCTGGTAATACCCTGAAGGATCTGTTTCCCTGTTGCGGGCTGAGCATCCCTTGCCTCAACAAGCTTTTTATCACGTCGCTTAAGCATGGAGTTTTCTTCACGCAATTTACGCGCGCTTACTATCTGCCCTTCGGTAAAGGTTTCTGATTCTCCGGCTTCCAGAACGACCTTTTTACCAAAGATCCAGTCATTCTCATCCATAAAGTCGATTTTATTTACCAGTTCACCTTCAAGGAATTTGGTATCACCCGGATCCATAACTTCTACTTTACGCATCATCTGCCGGACAATAACCTCAAAGTGCTTATCATTAATTTTCACACCCTGAAGACGATACACTTCCTGCACCTCATTAACAATGTATTCCTGAACCTTCATCGGTCCTTTAACACTGAGGATATCTGCAGGTGTCATTGCACCTTCTGAGAGTGATGTTCCTGCGCGTACATAATCGTTTTCCTGTGCCAGGATCTGCTTGGAAGTAGGGATAAGGTACTTTTTCTGCTCACCTGTTTTTGAAGTAATAATAACCTCACGATTACCACGCTTTAGTTTTTTACCAAAAGATACAACACCGTCGATTTCAGAAACTACAGCGGGGTCAGAAGGGTTACGTGCCTCAAAGAGCTCAGTAACACGTGGCAGACCACCGGTGATATCACCTGTTTTGCCAATAGCACGAGGTATTTTCACCAGGATATCACCTGATTTAACCTTATCTTTTTCTTCTACAACAATATGGGCTCCAACAGGAATATCATAAGCTTTAATAACGGTACCGTCAGGTCCTAAGATCTTAATATTCGGGTTTTTGGATCGCTGGCGATGTTCAATAATAACCTTATCATGGTATCCTGTTTGCTCATCAGACTCAACGCGGTAGGTAATACCTTCCACAATATTTTCATAGCTGATGGTACCACCAAATTCTGTTATAATGGCAGCGTTAAACGGATCCCAGTCACAGATTGGATCACCCTTTTTAATTTCGCTACCCGGTTTGGCGAACAAACGAGCACCATAAGGGATATTTGCAGAAGTAAGAACAATGCCGGTATTTTTATCCACAATCTTCATTTCAGCAGAACGTCCGATAACAACATCGTAAGTCTCGCCATCAGAAGTAACATAAGGTACTGAACGTAGTTCATCAACCTCCAGCTGTCCGTCAAATTTTGCAGCAATTTTTGATGCAATTGACATGTTGGAAGCGGTACCCCCAACGTGGAATGTTCGAAGGGTAAGCTGTGTACCCGGTTCACCGATTGACTGAGCAGCAATAACACCAACGGCCTCACCACGTTGTACCAGTCGCCCGGATGCAAGGTTACGGCCATAACACTTGGCACATACTCCATGCTTGGATTCACAGGTCAGTACGGAACGTATTTCCACACTTTCAATTGGAGACTCTTCGATCTTCATTCCGATCTCTTCATTAATCTCCTCACCGGCAGCAACAATAAGTTCGCCTGTATTTGGGTGATAAACATCATGCAGTGTAACACGTCCAAGGATTCGGTCATAGAGTTTTTCCACAACTTCTTCACTTTTCTTAAGTGCCGTAATCGTAAGGCCACGAAGCGTACCGCAGTCAACTTCAGAGATAATAACATCCTGAGCAACATCTACCAAACGACGGGTAAGATAACCAGCATCAGCAGTTTTAAGGGCGGTATCAGCAAGACCCTTACGGGCACCGTGAGTAGAAATAAAATACTCAAGAACCGATAGACCTTCTTTAAAGTTAGAGAGGATGGGGTTTTCAATAATTTCTCCACCTGTAGCACCGGATTTCTGAGGTTTTGCCATCAGACCCCTCATACCACATAGCTGACGAATCTGTTCCTTGGAACCCCTTGCACCTGAGTCAAGCATCATATATACAGAGTTAAAACCCTGCTGATCACTTGACAACGTATCCATAAGTGTACGTGTAAGCTTGGAGTTGGTGTGCGTCCAAATGTCAATTACCTGATTATAACGTTCTGTGTCGGTAATGAAACCCATTTTATAGTTTCCGGTAACTTCATCCACTTCAGCATTCGCCTCAGCAACGAGCGTTTCCTTGACTTCAGGAATAATAACATCACCGAGGTTAAAAGACAAACCACCTTTGAAGGCCATATAATAACCCAGTGATTTGATATCATCGAGGAATTGCGCCGTATTCTGAGTTCCGGTTTTCTTCAACACCTTACCAATGATATCACGCAGCGCTTTTTTAGTAAGCACCTGATTAATGTAGCCATATTGCTTTGGTACAACCTCATTAAAAAGCACACGACCGACAGTAGTTTCAACCATGCTGTATTCGCCGGTATCCACATCCTTGAGCCGCACCTCAATAATTGCGTGCAGGTCTGCTCTTTTTTCATTGTAAGCGATGCGCACCTCTTCGGGGGAGTAGAATTTTAATCCTTCACCTTTAATAACCCTATCCGGAGAACTCTGACGGCCTTTAGTCATATAATAAAGACCAAGAACCATATCCTGAGAAGGTACAGTAATAGGAGCACCGTTGGCAGGGTTAAGAATATTATGAGAACAGAGCATAAGCATCTGGGCTTCCAGAACAGCGGCATTACCCAACGGTACATGGACAGCCATCTGGTCACCATCAAAGTCGGCGTTAAACGCTGTACACGCAAGAGGATGCAACTGGATAGCCTTTCCTTCAATAAGTTTGGGCTGGAAAGCCTGAATACCCAGACGGTGCAGTGTAGGAGCACGGTTAAGCATTACAGGGTGGCCCTTGAGGATATTTTCAAGGATATCATAAACCACAGGATCTTTTCGATCCACAATCTTTTTGGCAGATTTTACGGTTTTTACAATACCTCTCTCAAGCATTTTACGAATAATAAAAGGCTTATAGAGCTCTGAGGCCATATTCTTGGGTATACCACACTCATTGAGTTTCAATTCAGGGCCAACAACGATCACCGAACGACCGGAATAGTCGACACGTTTACCGAGCAGGTTCTGACGGAAACGGCCCTGCTTACCTTTAAGGCTATCAGAAAGTGACTTAAGAGCTCTGTTCGACTCAGTACGCACCGAATTAGCTTTACGTGAATTATCGAAGAGTGAATCCACGGCCTCCTGAAGCATACGTTTTTCGTTACGCATGATCACATCAGGAGCTTTAATTTCTATAAGGCGTTTCAGGCGGTTATTACGAATTATAACCCTTCTGTATAAGTCATTAAGGTCAGATGTTGCAAAACGGCCACCATCAAGAGGCACCAAAGGACGCAGTTCCGGAGGAATGACAGGGACAACCTTAATAATCATCCATTCGGGCTTATTTTCCATTTTTTTATTAGCCTCCCGGAATGCTTCATACACCTGCAGGCGTTTAAGAGCTTCGGCTTTACGTTGCTGAGAAGTCTCAGTATTCGCTTTATGCCTCAGTTCATAAGAAGTCCTGTCGAGATCCAGGTTTTGCAGCAGGGTATAGAGAGCATCAGCCCCCATTTTTGCCACAAATTTCTCAGGATCATCATCATCAAGGTATTGATTTTCCGGTGGCAGAGAGTCCATGATATCAAAATATTCCTCTTCAGTAAGGAAATCCAGATACTGGATACCATCAGCAGCTTTGGGGCCGGGGTTAATAACGACATAACGTTCATAATAGATTATCATGTCGAGTTTTTTTGTTGGAAGCCCGAGCAATGCACCAATTTTGTTTGGCAGCGACCTGAAATACCAGATATGAGCCACCGGAACCACGAGCTGGATATGCCCCATACGTTCACGACGAACTTTTTTCTCGGTTACTTCAACACCACAGCGGTCACAAACAATACCCTTGTAACGGATACGTTTATATTTTCCACAATGGCACTCCCAGTCCTTTACCGGACCGAAAATACGTTCACAAAACAAACCATCACGTTCAGGTTTATAGGTCCTGTAATTGATGGTTTCTGGTTTCAACACTTCTCCGCTGGAACGTTCGAGGATCATCTCCGGTGAGGCGAGGCTCACGGTGATGTTTGAGAAGTTGTTATTGACCGATGTCTCTTTTCTAAAAGCCATATTTATAACGATCTGTTATTGTCAAAAGAAAAGCCGGCATACGGGGCTTTCCCGCATGCTCAGCAAAATATTTTAGTCGAAAGTAACATTCAGACCAAGGCCTGAAAGTTCGTGTACCAGTACGTTAAATGATTCAGGTAACCCGGGAGTTGGCATATTTTCACCTTTCACAATAGCTTCATAAGCTTTTGCCCGACCCTGAACATCATCAGATTTAACAGTAAGGATTTCCTGCAGGATATTGGCTGCGCCAAAGGCCTCAAGTGCCCAAACCTCCATTTCACCAAAACGCTGACCACCAAACTGTGCTTTACCTCCAAGAGGTTGCTGGGTAATCAAACTGTACGGTCCAATAGAACGTGCGTGCATTTTGTCATCTACCATGTGGTGTAGTTTGAGCATATAGATATACCCTACGGTAGCAGGCTGATCAAAACGCTCTCCTGTACCGCCATCATAAAGATAAACTTTACCATTTTCAGGCAAGCCGGCTTTAACCATAAGATCATTAATCTCATCGATATGAGCACCATCGAAAATTGGTGTTGCATACGTACAGCCGTTAAGTTTTGCAGCCCATCCAAGAACAGTTTCGTAAATCTGTCCCAGGTTCATCCTTGAAGGTACACCCAAGGGGTTCAATACAATATCTACAGGTGTTCCATCTTCCAGAAACGGCATATCCTCTTCACGAACAATACGGGCTACAATACCCTTGTTACCATGACGCCCGGCCATCTTATCACCTACCTTAAGCTTACGCTTCTTGGCAATATAGACTTTAGCCATTTTCACAATTCCATTGGGAAGCTCATCACCAATACTGGCGACAAATTTCTCACGATTGTATTTTCCGAGAATTTCCTTCTGCTTAATATTATAGTTGTAGACCAATTGCTTGATAAGCTCATTCTTCTCCTTATCAGCAGTCCATTTACTGGGATTAATAGTACTGTAATCAATACCGAGGAGGATCTTCTGCGTAAATTTTGTCTTACGAGGTACGATTTCCTCTTTATAATTATTATACACACCCTGAGAAGTCTTTCCTGATACAAGAACAAGTAATTTATCTACCAATCGGGCCAGCAAAGCAGCTGATTCCTTCTTGTATTGTTCATCAATAACAGAAGTAACTTCCTTGTCTTTAGTCCTGCCACGACGATCTTTCATGGCGCGGGAGAAGAGTTTTTTATCCAGAACAACACCCTTCATTGAAGGAGGCGCCTTAAGAGAAGCATCTTTCACATCACCGGCTTTATCGCCAAAGATTGCGCGAAGAAGTTTTTCTTCCGGAGTGGGGTCACTCTCGCCCTTAGGCGTAATCTTACCGATCAGGATGTCACCTTCACCAACTTCAGCACCGATACGAATCAGACCGTTTTCGTCAAGGTCTTTTGTTGCCTCAGCACTAACATTGGGGATGTCATTGGTAAGTTCTTCAACACCTCTCTTGGTATCCCGTACTTCAAGGGTAAATTCTTCAACATGAATGGAAGTAAAGATATCTTCTTTTACCACACGCTCAGAAATCACGATCGCATCCTCAAAGTTATATCCTTTCCAGGGCATGAACGCTACTTTCATATTACGGCCAATGGCAAGTTCTCCATGCTGGGTTGCGTACCCTTCACATAGCACCTGACCTTTTTTCACCACATCACCTTTACGAACAATCGGGCGTAAAGTAATCGAAGTATTCTGGTTTGTACGCTGGAATTTGGTCAGTGTATACGACTTCAAATCATCATCGAAAGAAACGAGACGATCTTTTTCAGTACGATCATACCGAATAGTAATCGTTTTTGCATCCACATATTCTACAACTCCATCGCCTTCAGCATTAATCAGCACACGCGAATCTTTTGCAACAGACTCCTCTATACCGGTGCCAACAAAAGGAGCCTCAGGGTTTAGCAGAGGAACAGCCTGACGCATCATGTTTGAACCCATTAGGGCACGGTTGGCATCATCATGCTCCAGGAATGGAATTAAGGATGCTGCAATGGAAGCAATCTGGTTGGGTGCAATATCGATAAGATCCACATTATTCTTTTCCACAATCGGGAAATCGGCAAGTTTACGCACTTTAAGCTTATCGCGAACAAAATTACCATCATCTGTGACAGGAGTGATAGCCTGGGCAATAATATTGGTTTCTTCTTCTTCCGCACTCAGATAAATAGGATCCTGATCAAGTTTCAGTTTCCCTTCTTCAACAGGAATGTATGGAGTTTCTATAAATCCCAGTTTATTTATTTGCGCATAAACACATAACGAGGAGATAAGACCAATGTTCGGCCCTTCAGGTGTTTCGATAGTACAGAGGCGACCATAGTGGGTATAGTGAACGTCACGAACCTCAAATCCGGCACGTTCACGCGATAGTCCGCCCGGGCCCAGTGCAGAGATACGACGTTTATGGGTGATTTCAGACAACGGATTTGTCTGATCCATAAACTGCGACAGCTGATTTGTACCAAAGAAGGAATTGATAACAGAGCTTAGGGTTTTGGCATTGATAAGATCAGTAGGCGTAAACACCTCATTATCACGAACATTCATACGTTCTCGAATAGTTCGTGCCATACGTGCCAAGCCCACGCCAAATTGATTATACAGCTGTTCACCAACGGTACGAATACGACGGTTACTCAAGTGGTCAATATCATCAACTTCTGTACGGGCATTAACTAACTCAATGAGATGCTTTATAATCGAAATGATATCTTCTTTGGTAAGAACCCGAATATCATCAGCAATCTCCAGATTGAGTTTACGATTTATTTTATAACGACCTACCTCACCGAGATCATAACGTTTATCGGAGAAAAAGAGTTTGTCGATAATACCACGAGCCGTTTCCTCATCAGGTGGTTCAGCATTCCTCAACTGCCGGTAAATATATTCGATAGCTTCTTTTTCGGAGTTGGCGGTATCTTTTTGAAGGGTGTTGAAGATTACGGAATAATCAACATGATCAGTATCATCTTTGTGTAGAAGAACTGTTTTGACACCAGCATCGACCATTTGTTCAATATGCTCCTGAGCAAGAACAGTTTCACGGTCGATAATCACTTCGGTACGTTCAATAGAAACCACTTCACCGGTATCTTCATCTACAAAATCCTCAACCCATGAACGCACAACGCGAGCGGCGAGTTTTCTGCCGATAGCCTTTTTCAGACCGGTTTTTGTAACTTTAACCTCCTCAGCGAGTTCGAATATTTCCAGGATATCCTTATCGCTTTCATAGCCAATAGCACGCAGAAGAGTGGTAACGGGTAATTTCTTTTTTCTGTCGATGTAAGCATACATGACATTGTTGATATCAGTAGTAAACTCCATCCATGAACCCTTAAAAGGAATAATTCTGGCGGAGAATAGCTGCGTACCATTTGCATGGTAAGAAGTACCGAAGAAAACACCTGGTGAACGGTGGAGCTGAGAAACGACAACACGTTCGGCACCGTTAACGATAAAAGTACCTTTGGGCGTCATATAGGGAATCATCCCCAGATATACATCCTGAATGATGGTTTCAAAATCCTCATGATCGGGATCGGTACAATACAGTTTTAATTTTGCTTTAAGAGGGACACTGTAGGTAAGTCCACGCTCGATACATTCAGTAATGGAGTATCTTGGAGGATCGATGAAATAGTCAAGGAATTCCAGAACGAAATTATTTCTGGCGTCCGTGATAGGAAAGTTTTCGGAAAAAACTCTAAAGAGACCCTCATTCATCCTATTGTCCGGATTGGTCTCAAGCTGAAAGAAGTCCTGGAATGATTTCAGCTGAATATCAAGGAAGTCCGGGTAATCTAGTCTAATTTTGGTTTTACCAAAACTGATACGTTCTTTTTTCATAGGGCCCAAGGTCGAAAATTGATAAAATATAAGATATATGAATGAACAAAAACACTAAAACACGTAAAACAAGAAATAGACTATGGCCCAAAAAGCGGACCGCAGTCTATCTCTTGTAAAAAGGTTATGATATCTTACTTAACTTCAACCTCAGCACCAGCCTCCTCTAACTGAGATTTAAGAGCTTCAGCTTCGTCTTTAGTGACTGCTTCTTTGATTGCTTTAGGAGCAGAGTCAACTAATTCTTTAGCTTCTTTAAGACCGAGTGAAGTAAGTTCTTTAACGAGTTTCACAACAGCAAGTTTCTTCGCTCCTGCAGCTTTGAGGATCACGTCGAATTCTGTTTGTTCTTCTTCCTGAGCGTCACCACCGGCAGCAGGTCCAGCAACTACAGCTGCAGCAGCAGCAGGTTCAATACCATACTCTTCCTTGAGGATTTCAGCTAACTCGTTTACTTCTTTTACAGTTAAATTTACTAACTGTTCTGCAAATTCTTTTAAGTCTGCCATTTCGATTATTATTTTAAAAAGGTTCTCTAAACAAAAAATTAATTACTTATTATTAAAATTGAAGCCCTGAAGAGCTTATTCTCTTTCACCCAGGGTTTTAAGCACACCTGAAAGGATATGACCACCCGACTGAAGTGCACCGACAACATTCTTCGCAGGAGATTGAAGAAGAAGAATAACGTCGGCGATGAGTTCGTTTTTACTCTTAATGTTGGCGAGTAATTCAAGGTTCTCTTCACCTACATAGATCATTTCTTCTACATAAGCTCCTTTAAGGATCGGTTTTTCCTGATTAAATTCTTTCCTAAAGTCTTTAATAAGACGAGCGGGTACGTTGCCGGCTTCGGCAAACATAATCGCTGACTGACCTTTAAGAACGGGGTAGATTTCGTCGAAATCTTTTGAAGATTTCTCCATTGCCTTTTTGAGCAAAGTATTTTTTACTACCTGGAGTTTCACATTACGCTTGAAGCAAAAGCGGCGTAAGCTACTTTCTGTTTCTGCGTTTAGTTCACCTGTATTTGTCAAATAGATATAACTATTCGCTTCCAGTTGCTCTGCAAGGCTATCTATAAGTTGTTGTTTATCATTTCTATTCATGACTTATAGTTTAGCGATTAATAATTAGGCGTTAAGTGATTTAGTATCCACTTTGACACCCGGACTCATTGTACTGGAGAAGTACAGGCTCTTCATATACGTTCCTTTTGCTGCCGCGGGTTTCAATTTTACGATGGTTTGTACAAACTCGCGCGTATTGTCAAGTAATTGTTCTTTAGAGAACGATACACGACCAACAGAGGCATGGATGATTCCATACTTATCTACTTTAAAGTCGATTTTACCGGACTTCACCTCCTGAACAGCTTTAGCGATATCCATTGTAACGGTACCTGTTTTAGGGTTAGGCATCAGACCACGGGGTCCGAGGATACGCCCTAAAGGACCGACTTTCGGCATTACGTTAGGCATAGTGATCACGACATCAATGTCGGTCCATCCGCCTTTAATTTTCTGGATATAATCATCCAGGCCTACATAGTCAGCGCCTGCGGATTTAGCTTCTTCTTCCTTTTCAGGAGTACAGAGAACGAGAACTTTTTTCTCTTTACCTGTACCATGAGGAAGCGTTACCGTACCACGTACCATTTGGTTGGCTTTTCTTGGGTCTACACCAAGTCGCACATCAACGTCGAAAGAGGCATCAAATTTTGTAAAGGAAATGCTTTTTACAAGTTCGATAGCCTGGTCAAAGGAATGATTTTCCTGACGATCAAACTTTGCTAAAGCTTCTTTTTGATTTTTTGTAATTTTAGCCATTCAACCAAATGTTAAAATAGTTTTACTTTTGTTTCTTTAGAAGGGACGTTCCCCTTTAATTTTGATACCCATGCTTCTGGCAGTACCAGCTATCATACTCATAGCAGATTCAACGGTAAAACAGTTAAGGTCTACCATTTTATCTTCTGCTATCTGTTTTACAGCATCCCATCCTATAGTAGCCACCTTAATACGATTCGATTCTGCTGATCCGCTTTTAATTTTTGCGGCGTCAAGCAGTTGAACTGCGGCGGGTGGTGTTTTAATGATAAAACTAAAGGATTTGTCTTTGTAAACGCTGATGATAACAGGTAATACTTTTCCTGCCTTATCCTGGGTACGTGCGTTAAACTGCTTGCAAAACTCCATGATATTAACACCTTTTGCACCCAGTGCGGGTCCAACTGGTGGTGAGGGGTTTGCAGCACCGCCCTTGATTTGTAACTTGATAAGGCCTACAACTTCTTTTGCCATTTTGTTTGTCTTTGGAAATTTCTAATTACCGTATTTGGTTGGAAGCAGCCGGTTATTATTCTTTTTCAACTTGCATAAATCCCAGTTCCAGCGGTGTTTTTCTACCGAAGATCTTAACCATCACTTTCAATTTCTTCTTCTCGTCATTTATCTCTTCGATAATACCGGTAAAACTGTTAAACGGGCCATCAGTAACTTTTACTGATTCGCCAACGATAAAGGGAACATTAACTTCTTCACCCTGTTCAGAAAGTTCATCTACTTTTCCTAGTATTCTGTTAACTTCTGAAGGGCGTAATGGTTCCGGTTCTCCCCGGGTACCGAGAAAACCCAGTACATCAGGAGTATTTTTTATAACATGCGTCACCTCACCGACCAGAGCAGCCTCCACAAGCACATAACCGGGAAAATAATTTCTCTCTTTAGAAATTTTCTTCCCGTTACGAACCTGAAAGACCTTTTCTGTAGGTATGAGTACCTGAGCTACATAATCCTGGAGGTTATTGCGTTCAATTTCTGATTCCAGATATTGTTTAACACGCTTTTCTTTACCACTTATAGCCCTAACAACATACCATTTCAATACAGGCGCATCACTCATTATAAAAACCTTTATCTAATTTTCAACTATTACATAAACAGACCATAGAAAGCTTCCAGGACATTCTTAAAGGAAATATCCATTAAAAACACCACTAATGCAATAATCAGTGATGCGATGGAAACAACTATTGAACTGTTTTGTAATTCTTTCCAGGTTGGCCAGGAGACTTTATTTACAAGTTCCTCATAACTTTCCTGGGCATATTTACCAACTTTTGTTCTTGCCATTTTACTTAAAGTTTGCACGGGTGGTAGGACTCGAACCCACAGCCAATGGTTTTGGAGACCACTACTCTACCAATTGAGCTACACCCGTGTTTAGCCTTTTCAGGCTTTTAAGGTTTTTCAGTAAAAGGATCCCCCGGGAGGTTTCCCGGGAGAAGCCTTTAACCTCAATAACCTAATATTTTATTGAAGACTAATAATTAGTCAAGGATTTCTGTTACCTGACCGGCACCTACGGTACGACCACCTTCACGGATTGCGAAACGGAGGTTTTTGTCCATAGCTACTTCAGCGATCAGTTCAACATTGATAGTAAGGTTATCACCAGGCATTACCATTTCAACTCCTTCAGGTAGTTTGATCTCGCCAGTCACGTCAGTTGTACGGAAGTAGAACTGAGGACGGTAGTTGTCATGGAATGGAGTGTGACGTCCACCTTCTTCTTTTTTGAGGATATAAACCTCAGCTTTAAAATTCTTATGTGGATGGATTGAGCCGGGCTTCGCGATTACCATACCACGACGGATTTCGTTTTTATCGATACCACGCAGGAGGATACCAGCGTTATCACCAGCTTCACCACGATCGAGGATCTTACGGAACATCTCAACACCAGTACAAACTGATTTCAGTTTTTCAGCGCCAAGACCTACGATATCAACAGGTTCAGAAACTTTGATAACACCACTTTCGATACGACCGGTAGCAACAGTACCACGACCAGTGATAGAGAACACATCCTCGATAGGCATGAGGAAAGGCTTATCAACATCACGTGGAGGCAATGGGATCCAAGTGTCACAAGCTTCCATAAGTTCTACAATTTTCTCAACCCACTTAGGCTCGTTGTTAAGTCCACCAAGTGCAGAACCCTGAATAACAGGAGTTTCGTCGCCATCAAATTCGTAGAAGCTGAGGAGATCTCTGATTTCCATTTCAACGAGTTCGAGGAGCTCTTCATCATCAACAAGGTCAACCTTGTTCATAAATACTACCAATCTTGGTACACCAACCTGACGAGCCAGGAGGATGTGCTCGCGAGTCTGTGGCATAGGACCATCAGTTGCAGCAACAACAAGGATAGCACCGTCCATCTGAGCAGCACCAGTTACCATATTCTTAACGTAGTCAGCGTGACCAGGACAGTCAACGTGAGCATAGTGACGATTTTCAGTCTGGTACTCAACGTGAGCAGTATTAATAGTGATACCTCTTTCTTTTTCTTCAGGTGCGTTGTCGATAGAGTCGAATGACGCGAATTCGGCAAGACCTTTAGACTGCATATTAAGTGTAATTGCAGCAGTCAATGTAGTTTTACCGTGGTCAACGTGACCAATTGTTCCGATGTTTACGTGCGGTTTGGACCGATCAAATGATTCTTTTGCCATCTTCGAATAATTTAGGTTATGTGTCTGCTTATTCTAAATTTATATATAATTATTAGAGCCGTTGACGAGATTTGAACTCGTGACCTCTTCCTTACCAAGGAAGTGCTCTACCCCTGAGCTACAACGGCCAATGAGCGGGAGACGGGACTCGAACCCGCCACCTACAGCTTGGAAGGCTGTCGCTCTACCGGATGAGCTACTCCCGCAATAATTTCATTTATTATAAGAACATTCGTTGTGGGGAGAGGAGGATTCGAACCTCCGAAGGCTTAGCCAACAGATTTACAGTCTGCCCCATTTGACCGCTCTGGAATCTCCCCAACA
>CAZQNY010000040.1:0-23197 GCA_964594665.1 uncultured Bacteroidales bacterium | reverse complement strand
CACCATAAGATGCGATAACGGGCTTCTCTTCCTTAAGGAGTCTCATCTCTCTGAGAATAACATCGGAGGCCATCACGCTACCGCCGGGAGAGTTTACGCGAAGTACTACAGCTTTGATCTTGTCGTCGAGGCGTGCTTTACGGATTGCTTTTGCAAAGTCGATGGAGCCAACTTTTGATTCATCACCTTTACCATCAACAATATTTCCGGAAGCATAAATCACGGCAATCTTTTCACGTCCCTTTGGCTCGTCATCATCTACTTCAGCATTTCTGTATTTTGATAAAGTTACAGCAGTAATCTTACCATCTTTATCTTTACCTACTGCTTCATCGATGAAGTCATATACTTCATCCAGATAGGCGAGTTGATCCACAAGGTTAGCTTCGAGTGCGCGCTCTGAGTCGAGGCCGGTAAGCTCGTCAGCATAGATGTTGAGTTGTTCTTTGGTGATATTTCTTGATTCGGAGATCTTGTCGAGATAGGTGTCCCAGATGGCGTTTACATATTTCCCTGTCTGCTCTTTGTTTGCTTCCGACATTTTTTCGAGGAAATAGGGTTCAACAGCGCTTTTGTATTTGTTTCCGTCCGGGCGTAAGATCTGTACTTCCACATCAACTGTTTCCAGCAGGTTTTTGTAGAACATCACCTGAGCATTCAGCCCTTTGAAATCAATGGCACCAATAGGGTTGAGGAATACTTTATCAGCCACAGTGGCGAGGTAATAGGCCTTCTGTGTGTACATTTCACTATAAGCATAGATAAATTTGCCTGTTTTTTTGAAGTCTTCCAGCGCATCACGAATTTCGGTAATTGTGGCTGATCCCGCAGCGACATTACTTATATTAAGGAATATACCTTCAATACGGGAGTCTTTTTCTGCCTTATCCAGATTTTCAAGTATCTCGTTGAGTCCAAGGGGAGCAACCATCTCACCAAAAATCATCGGAGTTGTGTTTTGAGGTGTTCTGTCTTTAATTGGGTAGTTGAGATTCATCTGGAGAACCGATCCGGGTTTTACATCAACTTCCTGTTTGTCGGCAAAAGATACCAGTGAGACTACAACAGCAGAAGTAATGAAGAATAGAATAATGCATGTCACGATGATACCTGTCATCGTAGCGAGAGTGTACTTGAAGAAATCTTTCATAGTTTGTTGTTATTTGATATACAAAGATAGCTTAATTATAAAGATAAAAATACCTCCATCTTGTAGATGATATCTTAACGTGTAAGTTACAGAAATGTTAAAAAAATGTACCTTTGAATATGAAAAACCGGGCCGTCATATTGATAGGTGGAAATCTGGGAGATCAGCTGAGTGTTCAGAACGAAACCATAACGTTGGTTTCGGAGTTTCTTGGGGCTGTTAGCTGCTGTTCTTCAGTGTGGTACTCTGAGCCCTGGGGATTTGATGAAGATGTTCCTGGTTTTTGGAATCAGGTTTTGGTGATTGCTACAGCCCTGGAACCGGAGGAATTGCTTCGGGAAGGACAAAGAATAGAGGCTAAACTGGGACGAAAGTGCAAAACTGGTGATAAATATCAGTCGCGTGTTATGGATGTGGATATTTTATTTTATAATGATGCGATTATCGACACTGCAGAATTAACGATACCACATCCATTAATGCATCAACGGCGGTTTGTGCTCTCTCCTCTTTCAGAGGTTTTGCCCGAATACAGGCATCCTGTATACGAAAAGCCTGTTGCTGAAATGTTGACAAATTGTACAGACCCTTTAAAAGTATGGCGAAAAAATGATGAATAATACGATGAAATATAGTTATATCGCTGTGGAAGGCTGTATTGGAGCCGGAAAAACAACGCTGGCCAAGCGTATCGCCAGTGAATATAATGGAAAGCTTATTCTTGAACAGTTTGAGGATAACCCTTTTCTTCCAAAATTTTATAAAGATCAGGATAAGTACGCTTTCCCGCTGGAGATGTCGTTTCTTGCTTCACGATATCAGCAGCTAATGGATCAGTTGAAAAGCCAGGACCTTTTTCACGATTTTACCGTTTCCGATTATTTTATAACAAAATCATTGATTTTCGCCCAAAGAACTTTAGGCGGAGATGAGCTGTCACTTTATACCCGGTTATTTAATATTATCGAGGCAAATCTGCCTAAACCACATCTTCTGGTATATCTTTATTCTGATGTTGACCGCTTAATGAGCAATATCAAAATGCGAGGCAGGGACTATGAACAGGATATCTCTGCTGATTATCTTCAGAAAATTCAAAGTGGTTATTTTGAATATATCCGGCAACAAAGTAATAAAAGGATATTAATTATCGATACCAGCGATATTGATTTTGTAGCCAGTGAAGCCGATTACCTGAGGCTTGAAGCTCTCATCAGCCGTGAGTGGCCGCTGGGAATACATCGTGAATCAATATGATTTTTTGTTGTCGGTTATTTCTGAAGTATCTTTTTAAAAAATAAACTAATGTTTTTTAACGGAAAGACCTGCCCCAAAATAAATGGCATCCTTTAAAGGATTGAAAATAAATTTGGTATTACAATTGACACTGTAATGGTTTAAATGTGCGACCTGATAATCAGCAGAAGCTTCAATATTTACAATTCCCGGTTTTTCACTATAGATGCTTTCGTTGATGCTGTAGCCCACAATGAGCGAGGTGTTCATGTCTTCAACTGTATGATGATAGCCAAATTCAAGGTATGTTGAATAGTAATTCTCCAGGTTGTCGTTCAGGTCGTCGCCCCAAAGCATGGTGCTGACCATAATGCTGAAAGGGAAATGATCGGGATAATATCCGAGTTGTACATCAATAAGGTGAGGTGTGGAGATTTTTTTCCAGTCGCTGAATTCATTGCTAAAAACTGCATTCCTCGGGCAGTAGTAATCAAGGAGACTCACCGAAAGGCCTTTGTGGGAGTATGTGAGGTAAAGGTCGATTTCTTTGTAGGAGCTGTTCAAAGCAGTGCCGTTCCAAATCCCTGCCGTTAGCCCTTGCGTAAGCGTCACTGTAGCGCCGGCTTCAAAGCTCAAACCGCGGCCTGTTTGCATACCTCTCCAGTAATGCTGGTTTTGCATCGATACCGATCCGGTCCATTTTAATGGTGAGGAATCCTGTTTTTCTGTTGCTTCAGTAACCTCCGATGAAAACACTGCTGAGGTGATCATCAGGAGTACAGTAAAAAGGATATATCGTCCGAAGTGTGTCATTTTACCTGCTGTTTTTCGGCGGCAAAAATACACGCTTTTCTTTATGAAACAAACGTTTTCAGTGATTATATTTAATTTATGTAAAAATCAGATAATCAATGTCTTATGATGATTTTTTAATTTTGAATACACTTTTTTTTAAAAACGTTTGCGGGTAAGGAATAGTATTGTATTTTTGCGCCCAATTGTTAAGTAAATAACAGTGTTAATTTTGTAACAATGGTAGCACTCCAACAGCTGCGAAACAGTGAGTTCCTGAAGAAACGGCGGTACGAAGCGTTTGTGTTTTTATTGATTTTTTTCGCCTTTTTCGGCGGCCTGGGTTATGTGATGGGCGTGGCAAATATGCTCAATACCATTATGAATACCGCCTGGGATTTGTTGATGAACACAGTATTTTACCTTATGGGAATAACTGTTCTTACCGGGGCTTTAAGCCGTTTGTTGATCGAGTTTGGTGTGGTAAGGCTGTTGGAAGCACTGCTGGCTCCCCTGATGCGGCCTTTATTTAACCTGCCCGGTGTTTCTGCCCTTGCCGGTGTGATGACGTTCTTCTCCGATAATCCTGCTATTATTTCGCTCTCCAATGATAAAAATTTTAGTCGCTATTTCAAACCGTATGAATTGGTATCACTGACCAACTTTGGGACCTCCTTTGGGATGGGGCTTATTGTGATTACTTTTATGAGTGGTTTTGGGTATTTTGGCCCTGCCATGGTGGGCCTTGCCGGGGCGGTTTTCGGAGCAATAATTTCTACACGGCTCATGCAACGCCTTTCGAAGAAGGAATTGGCTAAGATGGATATAAAAGATTCGGATGGTGATAACACGCAGATATCATTTAAATCGGAAGGCTCTACTTTTATGCGTTTGCTGAACTCAATCCTTGATGGGGGGAAATCCGGTGTTCAGCTGGGGCTCTCAATTATTCCAGGCGTGTTGGTGATTTCTACCATTGTAATGATTATGACCTTTGGTCCGAAAGATCCTGCTGCGGGATATCAGGGGTTGGCATATGAAGGTGTTCCTTTACTACCAAAGCTTGCCGGATATATAAGCTGGGTTTTTGAGTTTCTTTTTGGTTTTGAAGATCCGGAGCTGATTGCATTTCCGATAACGTCACTTGGTGCTGTGGGTGCCGCTTTGTCATTGGTGAAGATGTATGTTGCACAAGGTCTTATCAACGGCAATGCCATTGCAGTGTTTACAGCAATGGGCATGTGCTGGAGTGGGTATCTCAGCACTCATACGGCCATGCTTGATACCCTTGGCTATCGTAATCTTACTTCCAAAGCATTACTTTCTCATACCATTGGAGGTTTGTTTGCCGGTATTCTTGCGCACTACTTTTATCTCATTGCAGTGCTTGTGGGGCTTGTTTAGGCATCTTCCTGCTCTTCCTGAGCATTATCGAGAATCTTATTAACCTCTTTTTCGGTATCCGTGAGTTTCTTTTTACATAATGCAATAAGCTCTGTGGCTCTTTTTACTTTACTCCCCAGTTCATCGATGCTGATATTCTCGCTTTCCATCGCATTAACGATTTGTTCCAGTTCTGCAACTGCCTCGTCGTATCCTATTGTCTTTTTTGCCATTGTCTTAGTTGTCTTTTTTTGTGATAATTGATTGCACGTCCCCATCCATGAATTGCGTATGGATCTCATCTCCGGGAGTTAACTGATGTACAGATGTAATTGCTTTTCCGTTGTGCGTGGTTATTGAATACCCTCTCTTAAGTATGTTGTCAGGGTGCAATAACCTTACCTTATTGTCCAGTAGCGTAATTTTACTGTTCTCCTGTCGCATTTTTTGCTTCACAGCAGCATGAATTTTGATACCATACAATTCGGTTGCTGATAGATGTTGTCTGGTTATTGATTTTGACTGTTGTTTTATGTGTTCACTAATGGCCGTCAAGCTATGTTTTTTTTCATTAATAAGAAACATTGCCCCTGCAATAACGCTCTTTGAGAGTGTTTCAAGCTGTGTTGAACGGAGTTTTATCTCTTGGTTCACCGATCGTTGTATGCGGTTCTCCAGGCTTTCAAGCTGCTCGTGTGATTCTGAAAGAAGGGCTGAAGTAAACTGTAAAAGAATCTCTTCAGCATGGTTTATTCTATCAATAAAATTATTTATGCTTTCACAGATATAAACTGCCGTATCAGTAGGTGTTTTTCGGCGCACCGATGCGATAAGATCGCATATGGTTTCGTCGTCTGTATGCCCAATACCGGTTACAACAGGCAATGATGCCCGGGCAACAGCAGCACAAAGCTCGTAGTCATCAAAACATTTAAGGTCAAGCTCAGCACCTCCGCCACGGATTATAATGATGGCATCGAAGTCAGGTGCATTTGCTTCAATTTTTCTGAGGTTACGCATAATATCTGCAGGCGCATTGTCGCCCTGCATTATTGAAGCAAAGAGAGTCAGATGTATATTGACATCAGGGCAAAGTGTGTGGAGCGTCTTT
This sequence comes from uncultured Bacteroidales bacterium, assembly GCA_964594665.1. Classification (GTDB taxonomy): domain Bacteria; phylum Bacteroidota; class Bacteroidia; order Bacteroidales; family BM520; genus BM520. The sequence goes on along the minus strand of CAZQNY010000040.1, from coordinate 17,525 downwards.
TGGAAGTCACCCAGACCTTTGCTTCCCGGAGCAGCGATAAGTGCCAGTTTTTGCGGAACAATGGGAACTACAAGCTCGCGGTTCATATCCCATAAACCTTTTTTTTTCAGCTGGTTTATGGTAGCTGCTTTTTCTTTTTCCATTTCCCCAAGGGTGTAGTCGGGGTCGATATATTGAATTTGCACGGAAAAGCCATATTGCGGATGATAGCTTACGCTTCCCTGAAAAAGGATGGTTATGCCTTTTCCCAGCCTTGTTCCGGTAACTGACTCAAAGTAGGGTATTATTCGTGAAGCATTACCCGACCATATCATGGCACGCATCTGTGCATTGATAATTCCGTATTGCTTTTCCACCAGCTGCAGGTAGTAATGTCCTTTCTGCCCGGGTTTCCATTCCGAGATTTCTGCCCTTATCCATTGTGGTACCCTGAATTCTTTGCTAATAACCTGACGAATCCTTTCAGCAAGCTCTCCCAGCCCGATAACCTCTCTTTGTTGATAATCCATTATTTTTCCTCTTCTGCTGAAATTATTAATTCATAGCTGCATCCCTGTTCCGGAATGATAAAGTTAAAAGGTAATTGCGTATTCAATTGTTCACGGATAGATTCCTGAACGCTTTTTTTATTTCCGGATGATGGTTTGATATGATAGATATAAATATTGGTGTTCTGATCTGTCGGTATGCTTCCTGCACGGGTAATGAGTTTTGTGAGTTCCTGTTCAAGAAGGTAAGGGGTGAGATGGCCGAAAAGTTTTTCTTCTGGCGTTGCATTGTTGTAGGAACATTCAATAGCAATGCCGGTTAGTTTGTTTTCATTTAATAAAGGTGATATTTTATGCCAGATATTATTCAGAAAATTTTGTTTTTCGATTCTGTCAGCTCCGGTATCGCCAAAGAAAAGAAAGTACTTATCCCTGCAGGAGATAAGGTATGCTGTGGATGGATATCCGTTGTTGCCATGGCTAAGCGGAAAGGCTTCAAAAGAAAAGTCAGTTTCCGGAATGGAATAAACGGTGTCAGAATGTATAGTCGTGAGAGAGCAATTTCCAAGAGGATACCCTTTGCCACTGTCGGTGAAATTAGGCCATACGTCCCAGTTAAAGATATGCTCCTGAAGAACCTCTATGGTATACGATCTGCCGTAAACCGGTAGTTTATGTGCCTCTGCTGCATAGATTGCCAGTCCTGCAATATGATCGAGATGGGGATGTGTTACAAGGCATGCTGAGATATGCTCCTGAGCAAAATGATAAATGGAATCGCCGGCAATATCGCAGGGAATGGCCTTATTATCAGCAGCTTTTTGAAGTCCGGGAAAGATGCTGCCCCCGTCCAGAAGAATGCCTTTATCCGTTTTGTGATCATACAACAGAAAACAGCTTAAATCGTGGTCGAAATATCCCCCTGAGGTTCCCAGTGCGATAAATGACAGTTCCTTCTCCTGACAAAAACTTCTTAATGATAAGCTAACCAATAGAATGAAAAGAAGGTATAATTTTGTTGTTTTCATAGGATTCTCGTTCCGGGAATGTTTTTCAGGCATAAAGATACAAAATTCATCTCCTGTAATGCGATATTCCTGATCCTTGTGTTATATTTGTTGATTAATCATAATTGAAGAAAAGATGAAGACAAAATCAATTACCTTAATTCTTACGACAATACTGTTTTTTGCGGTTTCTGTGTTTAATTCCGGCTGTGATAAGACCGAACCGGTTGATTTTACCGTTCTGGATGCGCGTCTTGCTGATGCTCAAGAGCTTTATGATTCATCAGTACAGGGCACCTTGCCCGGGCAATATCCTGAAGAGGCATTTGCAGTTCTTACTGTAGCGCTCAATGAGGCAGAAATAGTACGAAATACCGAGGATGTAACTCAGGAGGTGGTTGATGCAGCAGTAACAACATTGCAGCTTGCCATGGATAGTTTCCAGGCCATGGTTGTGGGACAGATTCAGGCAGAGCATCTTGTGCTGTATCTGCCCTTTGACGGGTCGGCTGTTGACAGGTCAGGTAATGACCATGCGTGTTCATTAAAAGCAGGTTATGTAGAGTTTGGTGCCGGCGACCCCCCATCGTTAACACACGGTCGTTATGGCAATGCCAATGGAGCTTACGCATTTGAAAATGGTGGAAATATTGAGATCGAATACGATGAGAAACTATCTCCGGAAGAAATCACCATCTCTTTCTGGGTGAAAAAAGATATGTCTTCAAAGCTAAAAGATGTTATTATGGCCCTGAACCGAAATAATGGTTATATGGTTCAGACTATTTCCAGCAATAAAATATTTGCCACCTATCATTGCATCAATAACGGAAACAGTGTGTATCGTGATGGTTATAGTGGTGATGCCGTGCTACCAGCCGATACATGGACGCATGTGGCGGTATCCTACTCGGATGGCGATATGCGTTTTTATATGGATGGTGCCCTGGTACATTCACTGGTTGATTATGGTGTTATGCAAAGTGATGCCATAAACCTTACCATCGGGTGTGATCTCCCTGTGGATATGTACACTGAAACTCCGGGGGCATACTATTATGGTTACGGTGGATTCTTCAATGGCAGCATCGATGATGTGCGTATATATGATATGCAGCTTAGCGATTCAGACGTTGCTGCAATCTATGCCATGGAGCGGCCATAGTATATTGTTGAAAGGATTCATTCACTTTTTCAGCTTTTGCAAATCGCATGATGATTATTCATGACAAGGTTCTTGTTCTTCTGCTGCAGGAGAGCGTGGCAGGCTATGTAGCATTGCCTTACCTTGTTTTGCAATCAGGTGAAACGATTTTTGAGCTTTCGGAACGGTTGACCATGGCTCATGTAAATGCCTGGAATCAAGAGGTTGACCCTCTTGTTAAAGATCTGGTATCCGGTGCTGAAAAATATACTGATCAGGAATTATACCGTCGATTTTGTTCTGATAAACGCAGATACAAGCCCTCTGATTTTTTAAAGTCCCTGGAAAGGGAGAAATTGTTGAAGATCGTACGCCCGGCAGTGGGGAAGGCTGTCAGTGAGGTTCTTTTTAAGGCCCGTGAAATTGGGTTGCCTGTGTTTATGCGCGAAGATACACGCAGCGTATACCTTGGCGATGTTATTGGTTTCAGTACAGATAATGTGCAGACATCAATGTGTTTTAAACGGCGTGATGACGGTATTGAATACCAGCTTGAACTGTATGCCGGAAATGAAAAGTTGCTTATCCGTGATAAGCATTGTGATTTAATTACAGGCTTTCCTGCATGGCTTCTTTATGATGGAAGGTTGTACAGTTTTCATAAAAATTTTGAGGGGAGTAAGATAAAGCCATTCCTGACAAAATCATCCATATTTATTCCCCGGCGTATGGAGCAGGAGTATTTCCGGAAATATATCCGGAAGAATGTGCGTGGCGGGAATGTAATTGCAGAGGGTTTTGATATTTTGGATTTGCGCCCCAGGCCTGTTCCTGTATTGTCTTTTGAATACAGCCCGTTTTTTAATGCTTCGTTTGTTCTTGTTTTTTCCTATAGTGGAAAACGCATTGAGGCGTCACGTGGCGGTGATGTTATTGTTGATCTGCAAATTGAAGATGATGCCTACACTTTTCAGCGTGTTCACCGCGATGCTGTTTTGGAAAATGCAGTTAAAAAGCAGCTAAAAGAAACCTCACTTCAGGAAGTAGCGCCCGGAGTATGGGCTCCTTCTGGAGATAATTTACCGGATGTTACTGCTTTTGTGCAATGGATTAATGTCCATGCTTCAATGCTTGAGAAGAAGGAATTTGTTCTGGAAAGTAATTTTTACGGCTCGGATTATTATCTGGGAAGTGTGAGTATCGACCAAAGTACAAAAGCAGGAACAGATTGGTTTGATATTCAAATGACCATTGTTTTTGACGATGGATATAAATTACCGTTTTTAGCTTTACGTGAAAATATACTGAATGGCAACAGGGAGTATGTTCGTGATGATGGCGTCGTATTTATTATTCCGGAAGAGTGGTTTTCTGAATATCTTGATTTATGTGAGCTTGCAAAAGTTAAAGATAAGCGGTTTCGGATTCGTCGTTCGTTTTATCCTGTATTCTCTGATAAGGGTTGGGAAATGCCTGAAGCCGATATTTCGGGAGAGGATGATGATTTTGCATTGCCAACAGGCTTAAAAGCTACTTTGCGTCCTTATCAGATTGAGGGTTTCCGGTGGATGAAAAGGCTTACTGCAGCGGGTTATGGGGGCTGCCTGGCTGATGATATGGGACTGGGGAAAACCATCCAGGTGATAAGTTTTTTATTATCAAAAAAGCAAAATTCATCTACATCTCAGAATACTCCTGTTACAGACAGTCAGCTATCGCTTTTTGAAACCCCTGATATGGAAAGAGTTTCCATGAATCCTTCCCTTATCGTTATGCCGGCATCTCTGATACATAACTGGATGGCTGAAGTCTGGCGTTTTGCCCCTGAAATGAAGGTCTACAGACATACAGGTGTTGACAGGAAAGTTGATGCTGCCAAATTTTCCGATTATCATATTATTGTGACAACGTACGGTACTTTACGCAATGATATAGAAAAGATCTCATCCTATACTTTTTCCAGTGTTATTCTTGATGAAAGTCAGGTAATTAAAAATCCGGACTCCAAGACCCATCGTGCTGTAATGCGTTTGAAGGCTGAAAGCAGGTTCGTTTTGAGTGGAACACCAGTTGAAAATTCTTTACTCGATCTTTGGGCTCAGCTTGAGTTTGTTCAGCCTGGTTTATTGGGTGAGAGAGAGCTGTTTAAACGAGTGTTTCTGCGTCCTATTGGCAAAAATGGTAATGAGGAGCGTTTGGAGAAACTTCGGCGCATCGTATCACCTTTTGTGCTGCGACGCACAAAAAAACAGGTTGCAAAAGAGTTGCCGGAAAAGATGGAGCAGGTTCTCTATTGTGATATGCCGGAGGAGCAACGTTCGGTGTATGAAGAGGAGAAATCAAAAGTTCGTAATGAGCTTATTCTGCAACTGGATGAAGACCCGGCGCCAAATGTAAAGTTCGCAGTTCTGCAGGCTTTGACACGCCTCCGTCAGATAGCATGCCATCCTTCACTTGCCAAAGATGTTACTGCCGGTGTTTCGGGGAAGTTTCAAACCATACTCCAGCATGTGGAAACTGTTGCAGGTGAAGGGCATAAGATTTTAATGTTTTCTTCTTTTGTGGAACACCTGCGATTGTTTGAAAACGAATTCAGGGAAATGAATATCCGGTATTCAATGCTCACGGGAAGTACAGTGAATCGGGAAGAGGTTATATCGCAATTCCGCACCGATCCTCAGATTCCGGTATTTCTGATTTCGTTGAAAGCCGGTGGCGTAGGGTTAAATCTTACTGAGGCGGATTATGTATTTATGCTCGATCCGTGGTGGAATCCCGCCGCGGAAAATCAGGCCATCGACCGGACGCACCGTATTGGTCAGCACCGGAATGTGTTTGTCTATCGTTTTATCTCCAAAGGAACGATTGAGGAGAAAATGCTTGCCTTACAACAGCAGAAAAGCAAGCTCGCCGAAGAGGTGATTCATGCCGGGGAGAACCCTGTTTTCTCTATGTCGAAGCAGGAACTTGAAAACCTGATAAAATAAAAAGAGACGCCGGGAAGACGTCTCTTTCTGTATTATTTAAAAGTGGAATTATAATCCGAGTTTTTTTCTGATATCCTTTGGGATAGCATCTTTATGAAGCATAATATCAATAGTCTGCTGCGCAACAAAAGGCTTGCTGGCATAGAAGAAACCTTCATAATCGTTGCCGGTTGTGTTCCAGCTGTTTTTTACCTTATAGAAATAGTTGCCATTCTGATCTTTTGCGATACCACATAATACCATACCATGATCATCAGTAGTGAGGTAATTGTCAAAATGTTCCTGACGCATTTCCTGAGTAATTTCTTTTTCCACAACGCTGCCGTCGAAGTTATAAAGTTTGCTCTGCTGTTCTTTTTTTGTCAGTTCATCCCATTTGGCAACTTCTGAACCTGCACTTGATTCGATAGGTTTTTCAGGAAGTATTGCGACACCGTTTTTCCATGAGAATCCTTTGTCGCTGACATCAGCACCCCAGCCAATAGTGTAGCCATTCTCAATTGCATTATCAATGATCTCCATCATTTCATCAAGAGGCACATTATATACAACATCATAAAGCCAGTTGTCCGGAACTTCTATAATGAAAGTTTCATAGAAAGGATGATGCGTAAATGAGCTGATTTCTACATAATCATTCATATCAAGACCAAGCTCATCAGCGAAGGATTGGGGGGTATAGGTTTTTCCTTCATAGGTGAAGGATTCAGGTTTCTCACCAAGATAAGCATCCAAAATACCATTGTAGCCTTGTTTCCATACTTTTGTAAGCTTGCGGTTTTTGTTTTTGACAACCCCGTCAACATAATTTTTCAGCACTTCTTCCTGTTCACCGTGGATAAATTTTTCTTCACCTTCGGGGAGACCTTCGTAGGCACCTTCAGGAACGATACCGAAGTTTTTCCAAACCCATGTTACATCGTGGAAAGCGCCACCGCCACCAAAGTTCAGGTTGCCATGCCAGCGAACATACCGGTCTGCTTTTTCTTCGAAACAATTACGGATAATAAAAGCCTCGGAAAGGTCGAATTCACCTTTTCCGGTGCGCAGTAATTCTGCTTCCAGCATTCCCAGTCCGGAAAATGACCAACAGGTACCACTACGATACTGGTCACGAACAGGAGTTACAGGAATATCTTTCACTGTTGTAAATTCATATCCTTTATTTTCTTCATTTTTCTCCTGGGCAAGAATAGCAGGAGCCACCATTAAAAACGCCAAAAGCGTAAGGAGTACTTTTTTCATGTGTTGTGAGTTTTATGAAATGTTATTTTTTGGTATTAACTGAAATCATTGTGTTTTTTCAAGAGTGAGACGATATCACTTTAAGCTTGTTACGCGATACTTCTACCTTAATAATTTGTCCTACACTATCAATATGAATTCCTACTTTGTTTTTGTTTTTATTTGAATGCAGAATGCCTGAAAGTCCTTTTAATGGACCGGCGATAATTTCCACTTCATCGCCCGGAGTAAGGTTTTCAAGTTCTTTTTCCTCATCCGGCATTTGTTCGAGGTAGAGTTTTATGGCCGTAATCTGTTTTTCAGGAACTTCTGCCGGTTCACCACGAAAACTAATATAGCGCACAGCACCATTGACATTAATGGCATCGTAATATTGCTTTTTATTTACGTTAACAAAAATATACCCACTAAAAAGAGGTACTTCAACCCATTTTTTGCGATCGCTCCATTGCCGAAGGGTCTTACGTAATGGCAGAAAGGCTTCAATCTCCTTTTCGACAAGTGATTCATGCACTTTTTTCTCCCAACGTGGGCGCGTATATATTGCATACCATGCCATTCGGGCAAAGGTAAAAAAAACCTCCTAATTTTCGTTGTCGGTTGATAACATGGCCGCAACAAGTATGTAAATGGTGCAAAGGAGAAGTACAAATATGCCGCCGTTGATATTAAATTTCATTGCATATCCAACCAGGAACGGAATGATAGCTCCTCCTGATATTGCCATCATCATTAATCCACTGATTTCATTGGATCTTTGCGGCATTTTCCCGACCGTAAGAGAGAATACCAATGGGAAGATATTACTTACGCCAAGGCTGATGATAGCAATGATAATCCAGGCTGCCAGTGTCGATGGTGTGAATGCCATAAATACCAGTGCTGCTGCGGCAAGGATACTTGAACCCACAAGGAATTTTTTGCCGCTAAGGCGTGTTAATAGCATGGCACCGATAAATGTTCCGGTCATTTTTGCAAAGAAATACACTGATTTACCATATACAGCTGTTTCTTTGGCTACACCAAGTTTTTCCGTCAGGAATGTACCAATATTGCTGTTTATTCCCACATCGATACCTACAACGGCAAAGATTGCCAGAACCATCATGAGTACATACCTGTTTTTTAGTAGTGAGAAACAGGACTTAAGGGTTGCCTTTTCAGCAGAGGATTTTTGTTCTTCAACATGAACAGCGCTTAGCCATACAAAGGAGATAATGGAAATGATGGCAAAGAGATAGAGCCCGTAACGCCATTGTCCTTCCTGTCCGGCTCCCAGCAAACCTGCCAGCCAGGGACCTACAACTGCAGCTACAAATGGTCCTATAACTGAGCCCAGTGATTTTACAAACTGTGAAAAACTCAACATACTTGACGACTTATCCGAAGGTACAACATCAACAAGCAAAGGATTTGCTGCTACCTGCAGAATTGTATTCCCTATACCCAACAGGGCAAAAGCGGCCAGAATAACAGGTAATGTATTGCCAAGAACAGGAACCAGCAGGCCAATGGCTGTTATCAGAATACCAATATTTAGTGCTTTCTTTTTTCCAACCTTATCCTGCCAGATTCCAACCGGAACAGATAAAAGGAAAAACCAGATAAATGCTACAAATGGTATGAGCTGAAGGATGTACGATGGCGTATTGGAGTCCTTACGGAGCTCATCAACACCGGTACCCACCAGATCGATAAAGCTCATTACAAAAAAAGACATTAATACAGGTATTATCTGTGCCCAGTTGAATTTTTGCTTGTTCATAGGTTCTGTTTTGATTTATGTAAAGGTAGATTGTTTTATGCAAATGTATTAAAAACTTTGTAGGAACCTAAATGCATTTAGTTCATTGATCAAAAATAAAAGCTCCGGCAGATGCCAGAGCTTTTTGTCGCTGTGATTGTGTGTATTTGGGCGATATGCAGGTTAGAATTTGTCGTTCTGCATATCTTTTACTGTTTCAACTAATTCCGGAAGATCCATTCCAAGATCTTTCAGGTGTTCGAGTGTAGGAATACCGTTTTTCGTCCATCCACGACGGTAATAAACGGCGTCAAGAAGTTTTTCGTACTGGTCTTCACGGTGTTTTCTTGTGATGGCCATTTTTTCTTCTATTGATTTTCCTTCAGGATCGATGCCGATAATTTCTTTCATCTGCTTGTCGTAGCGTTCCTGGCGTGATTCATACTCTTCCTTGGTAACGGGGCCTGCAGCGCGGTATGGCTGAGCATCGAACTTACGTGTTCCCATTCCACGGCGGATACCAAAGATACGCTGGTAGTTATAAACACGTTCGCTCTGGCGGATCATTTCATGCTTATCGATGTTCATCCCTGTAACAGCGTTGAAGATAGTCACGTAATTATCGACATGCTCAGGCACCTTGGCAGGTTCGTCGGTTTCAGCATTGTTAGCAGGTTCCACATCGTTCCAGGGTAATTTACACAGGCCTACAAGCCCAAACCATGTTCTGAACATGGGGAAGTAATGTAAAGCCTCGGCTTTGTCTTCGAAAGTAGGGATCTGGTTGTTAACCATATCCATAAAGATCAGCCATGCCTCATCATGCTGTGGGCCTTTGTTGGTCATTGCAAAGCCACCTTGCTGGGCGAGAGATTCTTTTGAGATATACTCGGAATACTCGAGGCCTTTATTGACCATACCAATGTCATTAAGGAAACTTTCATCGCCCCAGCCTTTTTCGATAAACATCTCTTTCATTTTCTGGACACCCATGCCGGCAATTTTACCAAAACCTTCACCACGGGCGAGCTGGTGCATCATTTCCATGGCATTGTCTGCGTTACCAAAGTTCAGCTTCAGGCCGCCGGTACGCTCTTCGTTAAGTATGCCGTTTTCATAGCATTCCATAACAAAAGCAACCAGTGTTCCCCAGGTGATGGTACATATACCATACGTGTCGCAGTAAAAGTTTGCTTCAATGATATAATCAGGGTTGAAAATACCCCCGTTAGAACCCAGACCGCCTGCGTTTTCGTATTCAGGGCCATCAACAATAACCTTCTGCCCTTTGTAGGGTCCGGTGCGGAGTTCGTAGTTATCGACACCTTTTGCACAAGCCATATTACAGCCTATCCAGCAGCCATCAGGAATGCCCTGTGTGAAGCGGCGTTTCCACTCTTCAGAGTCAATTTTATGTGTGTCGGGGTGAGAACCAAATTTATAATTATGCACGGGGAGCAAATCGTAATCATCCATGATTTCAACAAGGTGAGCCGTACCTTTCGTGCGCATTTCACATTGAGATTCATCAAGTTCGCGCATCTCTTTGTTGAAATTCTTACCGCGTTCCATGATGGCTTTAAGGTCAACAACATTGTTGAGGTTTCCTTTTACACCGTCAATTTTAGCAACAACAGCTTTAATGTTTTTTTTGCGGAAAACAGAACCCAGGCCACCACGACCTGCCTGCTTCAGGCGAACAAGTTTACGTTTGGGGTCGTAGAAGCTAAAGTTGAGCATCCCAATGATAGAATGTTCTGCTGCGGCACCTGAGGAAACAACAGCAACATTTTTTTTGTCTTTATCATCGTTGGCGTACATATCCGTAAGGATTTCTGCCAGCTCATGACTGTCGTAAGGCTCCAGGGGCGCATCCTCGATGGTAATGGTTTCTGTTGTTTTATCAATAACAATGATAACGTCCTTATCAGATTTACCCTGAATTTCAATGGCATCAAAGCCTGCAAACTTGCTGAAGGGGCCAAAGAAACCACCAACATTGGAATCCATAACGTTGCCGGTTGGGGAAATACCTACACAGATGGCTTTTCCTGTACCGGAATATTGGGTAATACCGCAGATAGGACCTCCGCTGATAACGATTTCATTATCATTGTCATCCCATTTTGTTTCAGGACGAGTAGCATCCCAAAGAAGTTTTAAACCAAAACCTTTTCCACCCACAAACTTATCTTTCATAAGCTGCGATACAGGTTTTTCCTCAATTCTGTTATCGTCGAGGTTTATATAAAGTGTGCGGTTATTATAACCTTTTTCGATTGGCGCCCATTGATATTTGTACTCTTTCAATACCTTATGAGCATTTTTCATTTCCTCAATGTTCATGGTTCTATACGGTTTATTGTGCGATTACTGTTTGCTTCGCAAATGTAGTATAAAAAACGGTGGGGATAAAACAATATAGAAGAAAAATGCGATATGAATTGCTGTGCATATCGGTGATTATGAATTAATTACACAATAGCCATCAGATGGATAATGGCCATTGTGCATTAATAATCAATTCAGTGTTTTTTTAGGATTGTCTTTTTTGCTGCATATTGCATTCCGGCTGCGGCAAACCCTCCAATGGATCCTGACATAAACCAGGCAAACAATGGGTATAAATAACCATGTTTTAAGAATGAATCATAGGGTATGCCGGAGAATAAAGAGATGATTAGCCGTGTAAGCGGGATCGACATCCAGGCAACGCCACAGGCAAGAGCAAGCAGCCAGGCGTTATTTTTTAGTTTTGCAGGCGATGCAAGGAATATTAAATCGAGAATTATTCCGGGAAGGATATATACTGCTGCCTGCATTGGGTCGCGGAAGCCAAGTATTGGAAATAGAAGCATGGTTCCTATTCCAAGGGCACTAATGGAAGTAGCGACTTTCAAACGTGAATTTTTTCGCGCCAGATAGATGAGCGCCATGAAATAAATACCATGATGGCCGGGAAGATTCATTCCCATACGGAGCCTTCCCCGAAGAGCAATTGCCAGCGCTCCGATACCAAACAGAAGCAATACTTCAAGAACCCTTGACAGTGTTTCAGTCTGAGAGTTTACGGACAATGTCTTTTCCTGCAGTTTCCCATTCATAGCTAACGTTGTTTTGTGTTTTTGATAAAATTACTACCGGGAGACCATCTTTAAGGATTGGTCTGACCCACTGCGACAATAAAACATCAGGGTTATCGGATACGATTTCTCCGTTGGCTGTTTCTGCGTGATGTATACCTGAAATTCTTAGAAGTTCATTTAGCGACATTACATCCTGTGGCAGATCGCGGAGCTCTTTAACGGGTCCATTAAGCCATATGAACCTGCCGTCGTTGCCGCTTTTTCGTAATCCTACCGCGGCAAGTGCTCCTATAACACCATCTTCTGTACCACATAACCCTTCAAGGAACGTATTGTTTTCGGCAGCAATGGTTCGTGCCTGTTGCTGCGTAACAACCTCTTTTTTTACTTTTCGGGCAAAACTAATGATTTCTTTTGAAATCTTGTGTTCCTTTATTACGCATAATCCTATATCACATCCGGGAACCTGATTTATAATAAGATACTGTTTGCAGAAATGAATAAGTTTATCGACAGGGGCGTCGGAAACAACGATGCATGCACTTGAATTCTGTGAAGTATATGGAACATCGGGATGGACAAGCTGTTGATGCCTGGTAATTCCCAGGACTTTTATTTCAAATGTTTTTTCCAGCACTGAGGCCAGCTGTCTGCTGTGAAATCCTGTCCCGCGGCTTTCTTTGTTGTCGGTATCATCAATACCAATATAAATATTCATGGATATATAAAGTTATTTTGTGGGCTTGTTAATGGCAATGATTTTCTCTCTGAAGTCCTCAAATTCTTTCCCGATAAGGGTATCAACTTTATTGTGAAAAGAGTCAAAGGCTTTTACCAGTGCTTTTCCCTCTTCTGTCAAACAGGAAGAACCACCATCTTTGCCACCTCTGTTTTTGTCCAGCAGGGAAAACCCCAATGCTTCTTCAATGGCTTTAAGGTCGCCCCATGTTTTGCGATATGTGATGCCGAGCGCTTCAGTTGCAGCCATCAGGGAACCGTGTTTTTCAATGGCTTTCAGAATTTGCCATTTACCATCACCCATAATACCTTTTTCATCGAGCGTTTCGATCCATATTTTATAATTTAACTGTATATCCATGCTTCATTTTTTTCAAAGATACAGTAAAAAAAAGGAAGCATATGATCGATGCTTCCTTTTAATGCTTATTTGTACAGACAACGATAGCTTGTATCACCTTCGGTACGTACCTTAAAAGATTTGTCTTTGTCAACAATAAAAGTTTCAAAAGGCTTAAAGGTCTTCCATTCCTGTTCACCGGGTAATAATACATGCATTTCACCTGCCGTGACAGTCATGTGTTCTATTGTGGCTGTCCCGAATTCATATTCACCTTCAGCCATTACGCCAATGGTAGCTTTACCTTCAGTTTTTGATTCAAAAGCGAAAGATTTTACTTTCCCGTCGAAATATTCATTAACGTTAAACATGGTATTGTGTATTATGTGAAAAATAAAAAGTCCTGCTAAGATACATTCAAGGCAGGACTTAAAAAAAAGAAAGTTCAAAAATATTTATTTACACTCAAGTACTTTGAGTTTGTAGTCAGCTTCAGCTTTAAAGCTTCCAAAGGAAGCCATATTAAATTCTTCACATGCTTTTAGTTTATCACCGGTACCTTCATAGGCTTTACCCAGTTCAAGGTGGATACCGGCTTGAGTTTCCTGCGAGCTGTCGGAATATTCAGAAGCTTTTGTAGCTGCTTCAATAGCTTCTGCAAATGCGCCGTTATTGTTAAGGGCAACAGAGAGGAAATAGTAAGCAGGACCATATTTATCATCATATTTCAGGATATGGTTTGCGTTTTCAACAGCACCGGGAAAATCTTTCTTTTCAATAGCTTTCTGCGTAAGACCCAGATAAAAACCACGACCAATTTTAATGGCATTCATTGCAGTTTTTTCATCGTTTCCGGCGCGGCCATATTCTATAGCTTTCAGCAGAGCTTCGTCCATCTTCTGGTCGTCGTTCATGTTTTTATAAGTCATTCCCTTATAGAGATAGATTTTACCTGATTCAGGTTCATAGGTGAGTGCTTCATCAAATGTCGCAAGAGCTCCTTCATAGTCCTCTTTTTTTGTTTTGCTATAACCTACCGATCCAAGTATTTTAGCGATATACTTCTGACTGCCTTTTATGACTTTGTCATTATTTGTTGCCTGCGCACTTTCAAGTGCTTGTTTGAGGACTTTTAGACCCTGGCTTGCTTTTTTGTTTTTTACCAGATCAAGGCCATAGTAATACTGTGCCTGTGGCAATTGATTTTCAATACTAAATTTAAGGTCGTCGGCATCCATCCCGATCATTTCGCACATGTTCAAAGCTTCTTCATATTTTGCGACAGCAACCTCATAGTTTTTTTCTTTTAAAGCCTGGTTTCCATCATTAAACACTGCTCCTGCTGCGTTAATGTCTTCCTGTGCAAAAAGTGTTGTAACACTTAGCATCCCTATTGTCAGTAGAAAAGTTAGTCTGCTGATAATCTTCATGTTAAATTGTTTTTTTAGTTTAACTATTATTTATTGTTGAATTCGTGTTTTTTGTTTTGGCGCATAAAAGTATAAAATCTGATGAACTATACATAATCAAATTTGTGTTAATGTGCTGATTGATGCATTATTCAGCTTTACGGCCATAATATATAGAGAAACACCCATATGTTTTAACAAACATCATTCCAAAAACGGAACCTATCAATAAACACAAAATCTGTAAAGGTGTTCACTCTTGATTTTCAAGTAATTGTTCCACATATAGCTTTAAGTCTTCCACTAGCTTTTGGTAATGGCTCCCCGTTCCAGGTCCCATGAATCCGGTGTATGTTTTTGCAATTTCGCCGTTGCGGTTAATAAAAATTGTGGTGGGGTAGGAGACGATATTGTTGAGCATGGGTAGTTTTTTATTTGCTTCCTGCTTTGATGCTGTTCCGGCCCACAAAACATCATATTGAATATCGTAGGCTTTGATAAGTCGTTGAAGATTGTTTTTTACGGTTTTATTATCAGTGGATTTTTCAAAGGCAAGAGCAATGATCTCCAGGCCCTGGTCGTGGTATTCGCGGTATAAATCAGCATAAAGGGCTGTTTCGTCCATGCAGTTGGGGCACCAGGTACCCATGATTTGAATGAGTACAACTTTGTTTTTAAATCGATTATCAGCCAGACAGACTTTGTTATCATTCATATCCGGAAAGCAGAAGACAATTTTCTCAAACCCCTCTTTTAAGTATGTAAGGCTTTCTGGGTCAGCGAGTTCGGCAAACGGGTTTTTGTATGCCATCCAGCTTGTTTTCCAGTGTTTTCCACTATAGAAAGTTCCATGCAGGCTATTGTCGGGAAGTATATCTGCGGTAAACAGAAAGGCATGAGAACCATCAAATGTTGACATCAGGAATTCATTCCCTCTTATATTGCCTTCCAGAAACCGGTAATCTCCTGTTTCGGTCAGAAAGGTTCCGGATAGTTTATTTCCCTGCTGTTGAAATTCTCCGATGGCATTCCAGCTATCCTCTGTTTCTGCACCAAAAGTAACCTGCCATTTACCTGAAAGATCCAGGGTGGGTGTTTGCGTATCATACATCGGAAAACGATCCGTAACATTATAGTCAGCAAAAAATGGAATCGTATAGTCCTTGCCCCTCATGTTGTTTACCCAAATACCTGTCATTTTTGTGTCACTGATTCGGGCTTTAAATTGTGTGTCAAAAAGCCGTGTTTGCATAAATATGCTATCACCGTTAATCCAGATGCTGTCAAAAGGAAGTCTTTCGCCGGAGTTTCGGATTTCAGCAACAATTGCTCCGGGGTCATTTCTGATTACATCAATAAAAAACGGAAGTATCTTTCCCGGGTCATTCTCATCAATAGCAAGGTAGCATCGCCATTTCCCGGTTTTAAGCACAGCATCCTTTTTATTACATGCATTTAGAAGAATTGAAATAGTAGCTATGAAAATTAAAAGATAGGTTTTCCGATGCATATATTTTTATTTTCAAAAATAGCGTATTCCTGTTTATAAAAAAAGCGCAGCTGAGAACAACTGCGCTTTTGTATCAAATAGATGAGATTTATTCTTTTATAAGACGTTGGATAAGAACACCATTTTCACCGTTTACACGGATAAAATATACGCCTGCTCCAACATTATCCAGATCGTAATTTTTGATGTAAGTACCATCAATAGTTATTTGTCCGCTGGTTTCAATTACTTCACCAAGTACATTAACGAGAAGAATGGTGACCTGCTGAGGCTCGTTGCATTGAAGCCCGAGAGTAAACAGGCCATTGTTGGGGTTTGGATAAACTGACAAGGATACTTCCTCTGCCAGTTCTCCAATTCCGGTACAATCTTTAAATGTAATATTCACTTGATCTTCTGCAGTACAACCGTATTCAGAGGTGACTGTAAGTCCGATTGTTTTTGTATCACCAATTTCAACACCTGTAATATCAACATCAATAGTGTTTGTTGTTTCACCTGTCGACCATTCATAGGTAACATTGTCAATTGCAGGATCGAGGGTAATAATATGGTTATGACAAATTGTTGTGTCGTTAATAAGCGAGAATTCAGGGTTAGGCATAGGTTCAACGTTATGGCTTGCCTGCGGGTCATCATTTGTACAGCCGTTAGCATCAGTAATCCAGTGGATGTTGTAACTCCATGGGCCTACCGGCATAACGCTTATAATAAATGGTGTTTCCTGGGCTTCGTACACCTGTTGCTCTTCGCCAAAGGCAAAAGACCAGGGACCGGTTCCGGTAAGATGGATTTCAAGGTCTGTTGAAGAGCCCTGACAAATGGCGTATGCTCCTTCAATTGTTGCAGTTGGAAGTGCATGGATTGTATAGGCGATGTCATCAGAAACATCTTCGCAGCCACCCATTGCCTCAGCAGTTAGAGTAAGGTTTACTGATCCGTTGGCGATGTCCTGTTCACCGGGAGTATATACAGGGTTCGAAATACCATTGTCGTTGAAAGTACCATCACCATCAGTACTCCACATAAGTGCGGCAAAGTTTTCAGCGGTGATTACCTCGGGGGTAATGTCTGAACTACCACAAGAGGAAGCGTCATCACCAAGAGCAATGGCTGCAGGAGTACTAATCAAAATCATCATATTGTCAGATTTGTCTTCTGATTCACCGTGTGCAGTAAATGTGAGTTCTGCTTCACCGTTTTCGATATCCTGGTCTCCGGGAGTGTAAACAGGGTTGATAAGGGTAGCATCATCAAAAGTACCATCTCCGGATGTTGTCCATTCCAGCGATTCGTAATTCGTGGCCATACCATTAAGCTGAACAGGCTGAGCACCGCAGATATCGATATCACCACCTGCATTGGCAGAAGTGATTACCAGCGGAGGCAGGATAATCCAGTCAACCCATGCAGCATCACTGCCACCGGTCTGGCTGCCGTTTTTCTGGTAAATCCATGTAAACATATGTTCTCCGGCTGTTACAGGGTATGAAACACGCATCCAGTCATTTTCTCCTGACCATATGCCTTTGATTTCAGTATCAACATAAAAACGCAGGAAGTCGCGGTTGAGCTCTGTTGAGGTTTTAAAATAGAAGGAAATACTGTCGTCAGTCATTACGTTGGCATTCAGATACACTCGTGTGTTCTGTGCATCACCAATGGTGCCCGACTTAATGCAGTAGGATCCTTCAAAAGGATCTTCTGTACTGATTTCCCAGTCGGCATTACCCATAAACTGCCAGTCGAAGCTGCCAAAATCTCCTGATTCCCAGTCTTCAAGAAGTAAGCCAACAGGTTTGCTGATAACATCAGTAAAGCCATATT
>CAZQNY010000039.1:0-23623 GCA_964594665.1 uncultured Bacteroidales bacterium | reverse complement strand
ACCCTTTGAAACCCTTTTAAATGGTTTAAAACCCTTTGAAAGGGTCAGACGTATGCCCCTCCACCGAAAAAAACATTACCTTCGCATAAACCAAAAAACCTTACTATGGCCGAAAATAAAAATATTAAATGCGGTGAGTGCCCCCTAAGAGCAAAATACGACAAAAAACCAAAATCCTTTGCAGGCAAATTCTGGCGTTGGCATATTAACTGGTGCCCTGGATGGAAGGCGTATATGAAGTCACTCGACAGCAATCAACAGCGGGAAATCGCAGAGCTTTATCATCAAAATAAATATTTAAATTCATAGCATAATTGCCCTCTGAAGCTTCTGTTTTTAATGATTTTCTAAACGTTTTCACTTTTTTCCATAACTTGCCAAAAACTGAAAAAAATGGAATTTCTGAACATGTTATTGCCCAACTCAAAGCTAACAGCCTTTGATCTGGCTCTGCTTATAGGTTATGCCGTTGTATGTATTCTTATTGGTATTTTAAGCTCCAGAAAACAAAAGGATGAAGATTATCTTATTGCAGGCAGAAAATTGGGGTTATGGGGATTTATGGCCTCTGTTGTTGCCAGTTATATTGGTGGCGCTGCAATTGTTGCCTTTACAGCCTATGTTTACCAGTTTGGAATCAGCGCAATAGCTGTATTTATAGGCACCAGTATCGGTTTTCTGCTTTTTATCCCTTATGCTATTAAACTGCGAAAATTAGGCGAAGAAAAGAAGTTCTTTACTCTCTCCGACTGGTTTTATCATAATTTTAATACAGAAGTAGGATTACTCTCTGCAATAATTCTTTTTATCGTTTATTTTGGAATGCTTCTAAACCAGTTTATTGCCGGTTCAACAATTTTGGCCAGCATAAGCGGGTGGTCCTATGAAACAGCATTGCTCTTTTCAAGTCTTATTATCTCTGTCTATCTTTTTGCCGGAGGTTTCAGGTCAGTGATTAAAACTGATATATTCCAGTATATTGTCCTGGTTGTAATACTTTTCATTCTGGCCTTTATTTTAAATGATGGAGAAAATAGCAGTGAAGTTATCAAAGGCCTTGTGGATTTCTCTGATGCCGATCCGGTTATGACAATTGCCTTTCTCGCTTTTGGCGTTTTTATCGTCTTTCAAAGTTCTGAATACTGGCAGAGAGTTTATGCTGCCAAAAATGAGCAGGTGGTACGACGCGGACTAAAGGGCAGCGCAATATTAACAATGATCACCGGACTGGTAATCTGCCTTGTGGGTTTGGCAGCACATTACCACGTTCCTGGTATTGAGCCTAAGGAAGCCTTTGCAGAAGGCCTTACTGTTTTGGTTCCGGGAAAATATATCGTTGCAGGACTTATTCTGATCTTTGCTGCCATTATGAGCTCTGCCGATACACAAATCTTTGTGCTTGCTTCAAGTGCCGCAATGGATTTTTTCGGACAGCTAAGCAAAACCCACGACGACGCAAAACAGATGATGCGCCGCACAAGGCTGTTTATTGTTCTGTTTTCTCTTGCCGGCTTTGCCTTTGCTTATAACTTCCGCGATCTGGTTGCCGTATTCATTTTTATTACCGGCATTGGCTTTACCATCCTGCCTGCTGCCGTGGCATCGTTCCACTGGAAAATTAAAAATCAGGCTGCCATGGCCAGTTTTATGTCAGGCATTATTTATGTAATAATACTTGTTCTTATTGCCGGTTTTCAGGATGATCCGCTGATTTTCTTTAAAGATAATGCAGACCTGGCCATTGGCTCTATTGTGGTCTCTGCCATATTTCTTGTTATCTTTCAACAGCTTCCGGAAATGAATATTAAAATTAATAATCATCATAACAACGAATCATGAAAAACCTCTTTTACATACTATTGGCTATAATGGCCCTTTCCTCAATAAGGCTTTTTGCTCAGGAGGAGACTGCTGAAGGAGAAAAAATCAAAACAGGATGGAACTTCGGCGGACTGCCTGTTGTGGCTTATGACTCTGACATCGGTTTTAAGTACGGCGCACTCGTAAATGCCTTTAACTATGGCGATGGTACTAATTATCCGGATTATAAATATGCTGTAAAGGCTGAATGGTCGCGAACAACAAAGGGAAGTGGAATAAATCAGCTCTTCTTTGATGCCAAGGATCTTTTACCCAATAAAATCCGACTTACCGCCGACTTCAGCTACCTCACTGAGCAAGCGCTGGATTTTTATGGTTTCAATGGTTACAATGCCGTATACAACTCGATTTGGGAGGATGATAACGCAGAAAATGACGATTATGTAAGTCGCATGTTCTATCGGCATGAACGTAAACTGATACGCTTTAAAGCAGACTTTTCACAACCCATTAAGGATACGCATTGGAAATGGCTCGCCGGAATGGGAATTTATAAACATTCTATCAGTACCGTAGATATCGATCGCCTTAATGAGGGAAAAGACTCTACAGAGATGCTCCCCGATGTGGCAACGTTATTTGATAAATATGTTGATTGGGGGATTATACATGATGATGAAAAAGAGGGTGGCTGGACGAATTTTATTAAGCTGGGAATTATTTACGACAGCCGTGATATTGAGGCCAATGCCAACAGTGGTATGTGGAGCGAGGCTGTACTTGTTACTGCTCCCGGTTTTCTGGGAAATGGAAATTATGGATATACCCGGCTGGCACTTGCCCATCGTCAATACGTAACGATTATTCCACAACGTTTAACTTTTGCCGGGCGTATTGCCTACCAGGGAACGATTTTCGGTGATCCTCCATTCTATATGCAGCCCTATATGATCTCCAGTTTTTCCGCTGCAACCACTTCTGATGGCCTGGGTGGTGCAAAAACACTTCGCGGTGTGCTGAGAAATCGAGTCGTAGGTGAACATATCGCCTATACAAATCTGGAGTTTAGATGGAAGTTTTTGAAAACAATGATTGGAAAACAAAATATCTATCTCGCGCTGGCTCCGTTTTTTGATGCCGGAACAGTGCTTAAACCTGTTGATTTTGATAGCGATATCCCTGATGGCGAAAATTATTCCGACTACTTTGTTGATGATAATGAAGGAATACATGCTGGATATGGTGCCGGATTCTATTTTGTTATGAATCAGAATTTTATCGTTGCAGTAAATTATGGTATGGCTGCCAGCGAACAGGATGGCGATAGTGGCCTGTATATCAATATTGGCTATCTGTTTTAAAATAAATCTGATTACTGATAAATCATTTTTTTTCGGATAACCCGGCTTTTTGTTTCTAAAGCAAAATAATATATTCCTGCAGGAAGGTCGTATTCTGCTGGGTCGAAATGTGATACATGTTTTCCTGCCGGAATTTGTTTGTTATTGATGAGGGTTGCCACAGGCCGGTTTGTAATGTCGTATACTCGCAGGGAAACCACTTCAGGCCGACGAAGTTTAAATTTGAACCATGTGGTTTGATTAAAAGGATTGGGGTAATTCTGCTCCAGCTCAAAAGGAATGGATTCTGCCACCTCTATACCTACCATGTTTACATCGATAATTGCCGTCCATACCGAAAGGCTACCATTCTGCAGCCGTGTCCAAATGGGTCTTACTACTCCATTGTGTGCACTTACATTATTGTAGTCGCCGAAGAAAACGGATGAATAGGGGTCGAAAGGACTCTCACTGATTTTGAAGTTTGTAAAGGTCTCCCCGCCATCCTTTGATAAAGCCATATACACATCGGTCTGGTTATCATCGTAGTTGCGGCGGTCGTAATAAACAAACCACAGATCGCCGTTTGTCTGGTCAATATCCATCCATGTAAAGAACTGATGCCTGCCCGGAGGATCGTCATTAACGCGAACCGGTTCAGACCAGGAATATCCGCCATCAATCGATTTTACCAGCCACACATCGGTATCGTCTTCGCCGTTGCGCTGGTCTGTCCAGTTGACATATATGGTTCCGTGGTTTTCACCCCCTGACAAGTCACAAACTGTAACAGGCAGTCCGTTGCAGCGGCTTATACCGGGGATATTGTAATCCCAGCCACCGGGAAAATCGCCAATAATGATATCTTCATCCAGCCATGTGGCACCTTCATCCTCCGAGCGGTCGAATATCAACCCGTCGGGACCTGCCCAGGCAACATAAATCTCACCGTTGGGGCCTACAGCAGGTACCGCTCCTTCTGTAGTGTTGTCACTATCAATACAGTCGCCGGAAATTTCATTGATCTGCATGGCATCACTCCAGCTTTGCCCTCCATCATAGCTCTTGCTGAACATAATATTCGACTTATCATCGGACAAGGAGGAGCCATACGAGTCAAACTGTGTCCAGGTAACATAAATAGCATTTGTATTATGATTCACCACAGCCCAGTGCTTGTCCTGTGCCTTATCTCCGTTGAGACCCATATACGTTCCTTCGCTCCATGTAACTCCGCCATCTGTACTCTTCTGGCACACAATACGGTCAATCCAGCTTCCTGTTGGCGGGTTGCTGAGATGAAAAAAGTAGAAATCTCCCAAAGTATCAGCAATGATTACCGGGTCTCCCCATACTCCATAGGGCGAATCAAGGTCGCCAATCTCCCAGGTATAACCTCCGTCGTGCGAATAAAAATAATTGTCAATATTCGATCCTGCAACGATCTCAGAAGTGTTTTTTGGATTTAAAAAAATACTTGGCTCCTCAGGACTGCGACTGTTGCTAATCATGATATTCTGATGCTGGCCAAAGACAGTAATCATCAAAAAAGAAAATAATATTGTGGTAAAAAATCGATTCATAATTGACTGTTTTTACAAAGATACAACAAGAACCCATTAAAAAGCAAAATGCGTTATTCCCGAATAAGCCAACCCGATATTAGAAGCATCCAGAAAAATCCGTTTACTATCATCAATACAGTTATTACAATGATTAGGATAATGGTAGATGACCCTGCAACAGCCAGTGCCGGAAGCACAGCGATTATGGCAGCTGTAACACCTCCAACAACGCCACTGACAAGTAATATCACATATTCTGCCATGTAGGTTTTTATTATCCTTGAACGGGAGAACCCCAATGACTTTAACGTTACTGTTTCTTCCTTGCGCTCCAGGATTGTGCGTGCAAGAATAACCGCAAGACCAATAGTCCCCAGTAATAATCCCAACGCCCCCAGCGCCATGAATATCGACAGGTATGTATTCTCTACCGATTTAAAACGTGCCAGTCGGGCAGCAGCAACATCAAGCGACAACCCATAACCCTTGAATTGTTGTAATATATCTCCCTCTGAAACTGTATTATTCTCCGAATGAATAAGAAATGCATTGGTGCCACTTGAATAAGGGAACATTTTCAGGAAATTCTTCTCGCTGATAATGATGTTGCCCTGAAATACCGATGCTGCAAGTCCCGCGACCAAACGAACAGCAACAGTGTCCCCATACGCATTGGTGTAATAGAGCGTGTCGCCGGGTTTTTTTTCCAATCCCCACTGAATAACGGTCTGGTCTGCAATGGCAGGTATTACGGTGCTGTCATTTCCGTTTAGTAGTGTCCACGGGTCTTCCGGTGTATGTTTGTCGGCGAATGTAATAAAACGAAAGCGCCCGGAAAGCTTTTGCTGATTAACGCCCATAATCCGTGGATTGCTGATTTTATTCAGGTTCAGACAACTGGCATCATCGCCCTGATGTACACGAAGCTGAACAATATCCACATTCCCGGGGAAAGAAAAATTATCTGAGCTATTTATGTTTTCAAGAACAGGGCGTGAAGTCTCTCCATAATACTGATACCCTCCTGTTCCGCTGTGGTGGTCTTCTGCCCCGGCAAACATATCCTTTTTATTGCCCCCGGTACTTACCACCAGAAAAGCCCCTGCCATGAGTAAAAACAGTACCAGAAGACTACGGTTTTTGTTGCGCGACAGGTTCCCGAGAACTAGTTTTCCAAATGATAAATTTGCATTATTCCGGAGTGCAATACGACGTAGTATTGTATCTGCAAAACCCATAAAGGATGTCAGTAACATTATCCCGCCAAGGAAAAATAATAAAGGACTAACCTGAGAATCAGATAAAAGCTGAAGCAGCATTATGCCAACTGCCGCAGTTAAAAACGCAAGGCACGCTATGGGCTCCAGCCGGGTGAAAAGGTTTTTTCTGTTGCTTGCCGTTTGGTGCATGCGCATATTACTGCGGTGCAAATATATTACCATCGTTCCCCACGATACAATTGCAGAGGAGAGCCCGCCAATAATCAACGATTTGAGCGTAACAACAGGAACTAAAACATCTGTGCGGACAATATCCTGCCACATATCATTGAGGGCAAAAAATACCAATCTGTTATAACCAACTCCCAGCAAAAGGCCGGGAATAACACCTGCAAACACCACGGGTGCCAACTCCCATAAAAGCAGCCTTCTAATAACTCCGGATGTATATCCTAATGAGGAAAGTGTTGCATTCTCATGCTCTCGACGGGCCAGATGAAAGGCAAACAGCAATACTGTCAGCAATAACCCACTTACAATAATGAAAAAACTTAATGCCAGAAACAGCCCACCAAAATCAACCCCATTGCCGGCAGCCTGCATACCTCCTGATTTTACTTCCTGAATTATTATTCCTGCATTTGTGAGCGCATTGGTTTTTAATGTTTTGCCGTCAATCAGCGGTTTGTTATCAAATATAAAAGAGGTGAATAGTCCAAAGCGGTTTTTCCACATTTTTTCCGCTGCTGCGGGATGAATAAAAGCCTTGGGAGTACCATGATACATATTCCAGTAATCTTCATCCTTATCGCGTATAGCTTCCAGATCGACAGGCACTCCTGTTTCCCATTCCATACAACTGCCCGAATTGGATAACCCCGGAATATCAGGCATCAATGCACTATTGCACACTGGGTCGTGCATTTCAACTGTAGTATTGACAACAAATTGTGCACTATCGGTATTCAGGGTCCGTAATGGGCCTACCGTATAATAATTAAAGGTAATCGTGTCACCAATGGATGCATGCAGGTCATCGGCAAGCCAGCGGTTAATGATTACTTCCCCCTGGTGAATGCCATTTGCCGTTGTGCTGACAAAAGAGTATGGTGTACTTCTGTTACCAGCTGCAAAACGATTCACAAAATAGGTCGTTACCGGCAGTGCACGGGGATAATGCTCCTGTATTAGTTGCGCTACAGCAGGGTCAATAAAAACCCTTTCTGATGATACCTGCCATCGACCGGATGAGTCAAAAGGTGCTGCTTTAAGGTTCAGGTCAGTGGCATCCCATGAAAGCGACAGGGCCTGTTCAAGAACCTCTTGTTCATCATCTTTCAAAGTAAAAACCATCAGATTGGCTTTTCCATGAAGCTCCATAAGATCATTGAGGTATGATAAGGAAACAAAAGCATTAAAGGGTGCTGTCTGGGAATTCTGAAGGCTAAACCGGCTCATCCGCTCTCTGTCAGCCACTGCTTTTACCTTAAAACGGCGTGAAATTACCTGATCTTCTGCGGATACGAAAGGTGTATTTGCAGGGATAACGCCAGCTTTGGTTATATGAAATAATACATAATCACCGGCCTCTGCTTCAAGCTGTTGTGCAAGGTTGCCACTGATTATAACTTCATTGTTTTTCAAATTAAATGATGAACTATCACCTTGCGATACTGTCCCGAAAGAAGGTGCGACGCCATAGATTTCTACTTTTGGAACAGATAGCTTTCCTCCTCCGGTTTGTGCTGATGCCTTTAATTGTAATACAGGGCTGCCGTTTAGTTTTGTATTTTTTTTAATATGACAGGAAAGAGAATCAGTAAAAAAGCGTTCCCCTCCATTCAGCACATGGGTTATTTCTCCGAGGCGATAGTTTACTGCCTGCTGCAGACTGCGGGTTATGCTGTCGCCCACGAGCAATGCCCCGGTGATAACAGCTGTTGTTATAGCAATTCCCAGTGCAATGGTAAAGTTATTGCGCCGAAAGTGCCACAATCCTGCCCATATGATTCTGTTACGTTTCATATTTCTGCCATTGTAAGAACCCCGTCATTGAGGGTGTAGACTTTATCCATTTCCCGTGCCAGTGTGGTATTGTGCGTTACCATCACCATAGATGTCCCAAATTGTGTATTGACATCCTTTAAAAGTTTTACAAGCTCCCGGGAATTGTTATTATCCAGCGACCCGGTGGGTTCATCGGCAAGTATTAATGAAGGATTGTTTATTAATGCCCTGGCCACAGCAACCCGCTGGCATTCTCCTCCGGAAAGCTCTGCAGGTTTCTGGGTTCGGATGTCGTAAATGCCAAGAGCTTTCATTAGCATCTCTGCCCGGCTGATATTGTTGGATTTTCGTGAGAAGGCCAGCGTTGGAAGCAAAATGTTCTCTTGTGCACTAAGCTGTGGAAGTAAATGATGCATTTGAAAAACAAACCCGATGCTTTTATTGCGAAATGCCGCCATCTCAAGGTTGCTTTTTCCCGCAAGGGAAACTCCCTGAAATATAATATTTCCGCTGTCGGGAGCGTCAAGAGTACCCATGATATTCAACAAGGTTGTTTTTCCTGATCCTGAAGGTCCTGTAATGGCAACCATTTCTCCTTTTGCGACAGAAAAATTCAAATTACTCAGCACCTTGCGGACACGGGTGCCGCTGCCATTGACGTAGCTTTTCGAAATATCCTCCAAGGTAAGTATCATAATTTTTTATATACGTTTGTAAGGTGTTCTCCCAGGCTAAAGATATTAAAATTTTCCTGTGCCGATGCCCGGGCTTTTTGGCTTTGACTTCTCAGCAGCTCTTTATTATTCATGATATTTTCCAACGCAATCGCAAGCGCCTCCGGGGTATTTGTTTCATATAGCACTCCGCCACCACCGGCATTAATAATTTCAGGATAGGCTCCAACAGCAGGTTGTACCACAGGTATTCCCGAGGCCATAGATTCCGTAATATAGATTCCAAAGGCCTCTCCTTCGCGTACAGGAACAGAAATAACGGATACCTGGTCGAAGAAGGCTTTTCGGTCTTCCCCGTCAAATTTATCCTGAAAAATAACATGTTCTTCAAGGTGGTGAATTTTCAACTGTGCATGTATTGATTTTAAGAACTTTTTATCATCACCTGTATAACCCCCGGTGATATGTAACTTAACATCATCCATTCCCGGGCGTTTTTTCAGCATTATAAAAGCATCCACAAGAATATCCAGGCCGTTTTCATAACACATCCGCGAAATAAACCCGATGGTACGCGGCTTTTCAGCTGCATTGCGGTATTCGTACTCCTGTGGGTCAACTCCCAGGGGAATGGTTGTGATTTTCTCTTTTGGCAGTTTCATCCGATCTGCTGAAATACCGGCATAGTAATCACTGACAGCAATAAAATGATCCACATCGGCAGCCTTTTCACCCATTAACGACCATACTTTTTGGCGGAAAACATCATCCATGACATCCACCCATACATCTTCATCCTGCAACGAGCATACAATTAATGCGTTAGTTTCCTCCCTGAGCCTTTTTGCCAGTCCCAGCAACAACGCATTGGAGATATGAATTACATCAGCATTGCCATGTTTTGCAATCCATGAAACCATATGCTCAAGCTCCTCTTTTTGTTTACCCTGTTCACCCAGCAACATGGATATGGTCATATCTTCCAACCCTGTGGCCCGTGTGGATCCCGCCTGGCGCGCAGCAAGCCTGAGCATGGGTTTGGAATTGAACATACGCTCCATCCATCGGGGCATATTGCGGAACAGGCGATATTGTTGCTTCAGGTACATGCTTATGGCACCATAAAATACCGGCACTTCACCGATGTCATGCTCGTCATCGAAAAGTGGCAGATACATAGGTATTTTTATTACATCATGACCTAAAGCCTGCATGGCATCATAAAACTTACTGTCGCGCAGACAGTTGCCGCAATAAAAACTCCCGCCGGAACCGGGGATGATTTGAATAATATTCACAATAAGGTGTCTTTTAATTTTCTAAATTAGCGATAGAAATAACACTTTTCAGAAGACTTATATTTCAAAATGTAACATCAGTAATCCGGGTTTGTTTGGTGCTATTCCATATGAGTGTAAATTAATGACGAGTCACTTTAAATTTATATAAGGCTTTTTATCTGGTTTTTGTGGATATTACAGATAATAAACAGATAATAACACTGGTGCCCAAAATGTCTGTATCTTTACCAAATCTTTTAGGAATTATATGTGCTGTTTCGGGAGTACATCTGTTGGTTTAAATCCGGGTATGGGGATATTTAGTTTTTTATACAGGCCTTATTCGTTTAGTGATGACCTAAAACGTAACGCACGGTTTATCTTGTGGGTAAGCCTGGGTATGATTGTTTTTCTGTTGCTTTTTCAACCTATAGGCATTGAAGGGTTATTACCCAAACAGGTTTTTTATCTTTTTTCGGGTTTTGTGATCTGCACATTCATGTTATTGAGTTTGAACCTGTTGGTGTTGCCGAGTGTTCTGCCGGCGATGTTTTCAGGTAAACGCTGGAATGTCCTTAAAGAAATTTTGTGGAATATTTGGCTCGCCATTACGCTGGCAGCCGCCGATTTGCTTGTTTATAATAAAGTAACCGGAACCCGTGATCTGGAGTTTTTTGAAATCGGAAGAATATTGCTCCTTGGGTGTATTCCTGTTACCATCCTGATTATTGTAAACCAGGATCGTTTTTTTAGAAATTATATTAAAAACGCCCAGGATCATATACGAAGCCTTGTAGATAAAAAATCCGAGCTCGAAACACTGATCCATTTTGATTCTGATTATAAAAAAGACAAACTCTCTATCCTTCCTGATTCGCTACTTTTGATAAAGGCAGCCGATAATTATATTAATGTTTTTTATCGCAGTAAAGAGGGTGTCAAAAACCAGTTAATCAGAAGTTCGCTGGTAAAAGCCTGTGATACTGTTGAGGCATTTGATTTTATTTTTCGCTGCCATCGGACTTTTATCGTTAACATTCATCATGTAAAAGAAATTGATGGAAATTCTCAGGGCTATAAACTTTTTTTTGATGATATCGACTTTCCTGCCCTGGTATCACAGAAATATATGGAGAAATTTAAAGAAAAGATGTAAATCATTTCACCCCTAAAACACGTTTATTCACCCCTAAAATCAATGTCTATCCCTTTGTAGACAGGCGTTGCCACTCAATTTCCATTCCCGGGGTTTCTGCGTTTAATTTTGTCATTCCTGTAAAGGCACACAGCATTATATCTGTTGTGTTGATTTAGCAACAATAAAAAAGGATGACAAATGAATGAATTGAGAATAGGTAATTTGAGAATTAAAAAACCTGTTATACAGGGCGGAATGGGAATAGGGATTTCATTATCACGTTTGGCTGCTGCCGTAGCCAATGAAGGTGGTGTAGGTATTATTTCTGCTGTTTGCATCGGTATGACAGAACCCGATTATAAAACCAATCTCAAGGAGGCAAATAAAAGGGCTCTCCGTAAAGAGATACGGAAAGCCAGGGCACTTACTGATGGCGTTATCGGTGTCAATATAATGATGGCAGTAAGTGATTATGATGATCTTTTCAGGATCTCGCTGGAAGAGAAGGTGGATGTATTGATTATTGGTGCAGGCCTTCCACTTCGTAAACCTGCCGGAGTAGATCAGGAACTTTTTGATAACCGGAAAACAAAAATCATCCCCAAAGTATCTTCTGCCAGAGCCGCCAATGTGATTCTTAAATTTTGGGCCCAAAAATATGATCGTTTGCCGGATGCCTTTGTACTGGAAGGACCTTTAGCCGGAGGACATCTGGGGTTTAAGAAAGATGAAATCAATCGCCCTGAAAAATCATTGGATGTCATTTTGAAAGAAACAAAAACCGTACTTTCAATATATGAGAAAAAGTATAATGTAAAGATTCCATTGATTGCTGGTGGAGGGATTTATACCGGGGAAGATATATATAATGCCATTGATAAGGGTGCTGATGGTGTTAAAATGGGAACCCGGTTTGTGACGACCTACGAATGCGATGCAGCCATGGAGTTTAAGCAGAATTACCTCGATTGCAAGCCTGAAGATATACAGATAATAGAAAGCCCTGTAGGATTACCCGGCAGAGTTATTGAAAACCAATTTGTGCGCGAGGTAAACAGTGGAATGCAAAAACCGGTGCGCTGCGCCTGGCAATGCCTGAAGGGATGCAAGTTTAAGACTGTGAAGTTTTGTATTGCTGATGCACTCTTTTCAGCTGCAAAAGGAGATTTTAAGAACGGCTTCTCCTTTGCCGGCTCCAATGCCTGGAAAGCTGAACGTATTATGTCAGTACACGATACTTTTGTGCAGTTGCAGGAGGAATACCAGGAAAAATGTATACGAAAAGCAGCTGTGTAAAAACAGAGTTCGCTATCCTTCTACTTCGTGGTTTTGCCTCCCATTTCAGTCAGTATATGGTCTTTGGGCTCCCACAGTTCAATTTTGTTGCCGTCGGGATCCATGATGTGGACAAACTTTCCGTAAGGGTATTCTGTGATTTCATCCACGACAACAACTCCTTTAGCCTTTAAATTTCGTACTAACCCTTCAATGTTTTGTACACGATAGTTGATCATAAACTCTTTTTCTGAAGGCATGAAATAGTCTGTTTTTTCATCAAACGGACTCCAGCTGAGGTAGTTTATTTCGTCGGGGCGGTTGGCATTGCGAAATTCAAATGCAGAGCCGAAATCGCTGATTGCCAGTCCAAGGTTTTCGCCGTACCATGTTTTTGTAGCCTGAGGGTCTTTTACTTTAAAGAAAACGCCGCCAATGCCGGTAACTTTTGGGTTTGTATCGCTCATAATTGTCGTTTTTTGTTCCGCTTTGTTAACAGTATTGCTGCCGTGATTGTTGCAGGCGACAAGAAAAACAGCGGATGCAAATAGAAAGGTCTGAATCTTCATGGCGTATTGTTTATTGCGAAAATAGTCATTTCTGTATTTGAATTACCATTTGATTTTGCCGAAACTATTTAATTATATAGTGTTACTCTTATTTTTTGGGTACGCGGTGTAACGCGATGTTTTACGCAGAGTTTCGCAGTGTTTTTTGTCTGGAGAGACGTCGATTCATCACGTCTCGGGGTATGTGTGGTTTTTTTATCCTTTGATCCATAATATGAAGGTATAAAAAAAAGAGATTGTTTAAAAACAATCTCTTTTCTTGCTCCTCCTGCTGGACTTGAACCAGCGACCCTCTGATTAACAGTCAGATGCTCTAACCAACTGAGCTAAGGAGGAATCTCTTTCCGGATTTGTGACCCGATGAGAGCGCAAAATTAATACTTTTTTTTAACCTGCAAACAATCCGCATGAAATTTTAGAAATATTTTTTTAAAAAATTACGATAACCCATCTTTGTTGTTATTTCTCAGCATGTTGCTCATAGCGCAGCTCATCGGTAAAAATCCATGTTTTCCCTTCCAGAAATGCCGGCCCGCGCTCTTCACACTGGTATTGCAGGGCTGTAACACGAACATACCGGATCTTTCTGGGCCTGAAGCGAGCTGTAATATTATACGACAAGGCATGGAACGGAGCATCTGGGGGCTTAATTTTTTGCCGGTAGATGCGTTTATAGCGCCAGCCATCTTCCGAAACCTCTACCTGAACCCTCTGGGGCAGAAAAATGCCCGCAGCAGGATCGTGTAAAAACCGTAATCCCAGCATGGAAAGGTTCATGGTTTTGTTAAGCTCTACAGTGACCGAAAGATTATTATCCGGAATACCGATCCATCCAATATTTTTATTGCTCTCATGGCCCTCAATGCCATCCATAAAGGCATATTCACCAAAGCCACAGTAATCAGGGCTGTATTTGCTGCGCCAGGTGATTTCACGCGCTTTACTCATTACGATCTGTGCCTTCCCGATTTCTGATGGCAGATATCCGTCGGCTATGGCAAAAGCCCGAATCTGAATGCTGGTACCAAGCATTTCCTGCTGCCTGTATATCTCCGATTCACGGGTTGGCTCACTGCCATCGCGGGTAAAGTAAATGGTAGCATCTTCGTTACTTACAATCGTCATTAAGGCTTTGCCTTTTATGGGTTTAAAGTATATCTGCGGTGTGCGGCAGCTCTCATGCCCCTCGAAAATTTTTCCTGATAATAGCTCCAGAACCCGAAGCTGTTCAGAAAAGGTATTTTGGGTAATTATAATTATTTTATCGGAAACGGCACTTTTTGACTCCGGGAACCACTCACCATGGGCGTTATCCAAAACCAGAACGCCGGCTTTTAACGAAGTGGTGTCAGGAAAGTTTATAGCAAAAGGCTTTATGGTTATACCATTTTTTGTGGTTAAAACAGATGCCTTGGCAGGTGATAAACCCGGCTGAGTATTATATTCGAATGAAAACAGTTTACTATCCAGCCGAAACCGGTCTTCATGATGTAAAACTTTGGCATAAAATCCCTCTGTCAGCGAATCAGGGAATAGAAATACCTCAAAATCTCTGTCTGTTGCAACCTGAACCCTTATCATCTGTGGTGTGATAAAAGTGATCATCACCTCTTTATCCTGCAATGTGTTTTTTGAAAGAGGCTGTTGTGCAATCCCCGAAAGGGAAAAAACAAAACAAATAAAACAGATCAGAATAGTTGCCCTGTGGCTTTGCATCATAACCTTGCAAAGGTATTGTTAAGATTTGATATTTGAAAGGATAAAAAATTAGGTGTTGACTTTTGGAGCGTTTGTGCCGATCTTTGTATATCAACAACTTACCAAAAAAATGTCATCAAAAGGGAGGGGTAAATGATGCATCGGTATTGTCGCCTTTTATTGTTACTGCTTTTGCTGTTACGGATAATCCCAGGCACGGCCCAGAAAGGTATTCAATTCCATGGTTCCAATCGACTGAGCTTTAATTATGCCAGTGCTCAGGGCTATGCATCGCAAATACCACAAAGCTATTTTACCAATAATTTTGCAGCAACTTTGTCATTATGGGAAATACCCGTTTCATTTTCGTCTCGTTACTCCACTGCCCCGGCAGGCAAAGATATTTTTCAGTACAGTATAAAAACACATCCGGCACAATACCTATCGGGTTTGGTGTCGGGGAGGACGAATTTTTTCAGGCGTTTACCGGGGATAATCGAAACGCTGGAGATAGGGAATGCGCATCCCCGGTATGGAGCGCTGATCCTTGAAAATATATCTGTCAGAGGATTAAATATTATTCTTACTCCGGGGCCGTTGTATATGGCTTTCTGTAAGGGTACCGCAACCCATGAGCTACATACCTTTCAGCGCACATCTGTGGCGGTACCCAAAACAGAACTTACCCTGGCAGCTATTGGTGTGGGCAAACGTAACAGCTCGCATCTGCATTTTACTTTGTTGCAGGGAAAAGACAAAAGCCTGCAGACAGAACCCGGTGTGCGCTTGCGGGAGAACCTTGTGGTGGGTACCGAAACAGGTTTTGCTTTTTTCAACAAACGATGGATTACAACTTTTCAGGCAACGCTGTCACTCTTTACACGCGATCGCAATGCCCCCGGAGTGGAAGATCTGCTCCCTGCCAATTTGCGCGTCCCCGGAGACCTTATCAGCTTGAATATTAGTACTCAGGGTGATATTGCTTTTCGGGGTTCCACACATCTAAAATTAAAAAATACAGATTTTCAGGGACAGATTTGCAGAACAGGTGCCGGATATCATACATTGGGAAACCCATATTTACGGAATGATCTTTTTCTTGCACATGTGAAGTTATCGCAAAAGTTTTTTAAGAAAAAAGCATCATTGACAGCATTCTATAAGCATAGTTACGATGATCTCTCCGGGTGGAAAGATTACCGCACCACAGCACAATCAGCAGGTATCACTGCTGCATGGCGGGCTCCACAGCAGCCGTGGTTTGTCGTAACCTTTGCACCGATGACACAATATGGAGATCATTCATCCGTAGCCATAAAACTTATTACATCACATATCTCACTGCTTTCAGGATATAATTTCAGCATAAAAAATATACGCCTTGCCTCCACAGCAGGATATACCCGCCTGCTTTCAGAACAACGCTTCGACTCCGCATTCTTCAATTTGCTCAGCAACACCTTTATGCTCTCCCAGAATATACGGTTTAGTGCTTTGCTGTCACTTACAGGATCTGTCACCCTGAGTTTTAAAAATATCCGCGAAAGCGAACAACAAATAAACACCTATAACCTGCAGGCGGAGTATGGGAAGTACAACGGATGGAAAAACAGACTGCGTATTACCTGGGCTTCATACCGAGACAGAGGCGAGAAGCTTCGGTTGCGATATAGCTCAACTTTTCCGGTTACAAAATGGCTAAAGGGAGAAGTAAGCATCTCGCGCAACGATAATTTTGGCTTCTCCGGGGCTGTACGGCCTCAGGATGAATGGATTATACTTACAACACTAATATGCACCTGGTAATACCCTCACACTATGAAAACATTACAACGAACACTGGCAATTTTAATCCTGCTTTCGACACTCACTGTCGCAGGCCAAAGCATTGGTGAAATCATCATTCAGGTAAACCTCCCGCCTTCCGGGCAGCTTTATCCGGAAGAGTTATATGATGCCGTATACCTGATTAATAACAATGCATCACCACAGTATATCCGGTTAAAGGCTGTTGCCAAAGAAGAGCTGCAGGGTTTGATATTCGAAGGCTTCAGCGGTGTAATGGAGGTGCCCGTTGGTACAATGTCTGTTACAGAAGAGGTTCTTGAAGGTGGTGAAGTGATCTATTCTTCGGCTGAGCTTGAGAATTATGTCCTGCAGACCGGTAGTCTTCCTGCCGGGAGCTATAATATATGTTTGTATGCTATGGATGCTGAAACAGGAATGCAGAGCGGAGAGTATTGCTTTGATCATCTGATAACAAACTCCTCACCACCGGCACTTTTGCAGCCTGCTGATGGTGATGAGGTTACAGATGAGAATCCGGTATTCCTCTGGACGCCTCCGGTACCTCAGCCAATGGATCAGATTCCGGAATATAATTTTGTGATGACAGAGGTAATGGCGGGTATGAGCCCGCAGGAGGCCATATCTCAGATCCCGGCATGGATATCGGTTGAAGGGATTCAGGAGCCTGCATTTATCTATCCCCCCGAAGCGCGCGAAATGACTGAAGGAGCCACCTACGCATGGCAGGTACAAAGTACTCTGGAAGGATTTCCTTTTGGTGAAAACGGAGGATTTAGCGAGATCTTTATTTTTGAATATAAGCCCTATATGGATTCAACGATTGGGCCATGTGATACTGCTACCGTCAATCATCGTATACGCATTACCATCGATAGTATAACCACTGGTTTGTGTGGCCTTAACAACGGTCTTGTGGATTCCCTGATGAACCTTTACGATAAGCTGGAAGATGAAATGTGGCAGCGTGACAGCCTTTCAGGTGCCCGCGAGGCGGCAGAAGCATTTAAACAAACGATGACTGCTCTCAGAAACGATGCAACCGGGACATTACAGCAGCAAATTGCCGCAACACAAAGCCTTGGAAGCAATGG
This sequence comes from uncultured Bacteroidales bacterium, assembly GCA_964594665.1. Classification (GTDB taxonomy): domain Bacteria; phylum Bacteroidota; class Bacteroidia; order Bacteroidales; family BM520; genus BM520. Next base: position 6,136 of record CAZQNY010000039.1, on the reverse strand, counting down.
CGGCGATTGCGGCGGGAGCTGGGAAAGTGATTTCTATTCCCGGTACGTATCACCTAACCCCACACAACAAAGAATAAATATCTACAACCAGTATGTAAAAAGATACAAGCGCAGATTTGATAAATGTAAGGCAAAAAGGGCAAAATGGCTCAATGAAGATAAAGATGAAATTGATAAGTATTATAACAACCATCTGGATGATCTGGATGATATTGTTGATCAGATCAATGATAAGGTAAAAAAACATAATCAGAATATTGCAGATCTGAAAAATCAGATTGCAGGACTTTCCGCTCAGCTGTCAGCAGCATTATGCGATATTGATATCCACTGGAATGCTTTTATCCAATACCTCGATTCCAACACCATTTGTATTAAATGCGGCAAGGTGTATTACAGCAAACCGCCAAATCTGCAGGTTATGGATAGTTGTCTGAATAATTTGTATGATAAAATAAAGGCAAAAAAAGCAGGCCTGCGTTCACCCAAAAACAAGGATGATTTGAAAAACGAAGCAGAACAGTATTTCCCCTTTGAGGAGCTGCAAAAGGAAAAAAAGCGTCTGGATAGCTTACGCGGAGCCTTCAACACAATGGTTACCCAATGGAATGGCCAGTCAACATTATCGAAGATGGTGCATCCCTGTTGTCAAAGTGTGATGTCCCTTGCAGGGGGACGATATCTTTACGGACATCAGAATAAACCATTTAAAGATGAAGGATACTATGGACGGCGGTTTGGACTGGGCAACAGCGGCCTTATTGCAGTTCCAGCCAACCCGCAACAAATGCAGGATCCCAACTTCAGACGGAATTATTATAAGGATAAAAGGGTATTTTACAAGCAGCGCTATAACCTATCGAATGAAATTGATAAAGCTGTACGGAACCTGAAGAGCGGCCACTCGGGAGGACGGTCGTATATCAATGGCTTAAAAGATGTTTCTGCTGTTCAAAAACATGGAATGGTCAATGCGGTGGACCACCATAACAAATCTGCTGACAGCCTGCGTGATGCATTAAACCAATTGCTCAACAGTGCCGCAAATTGTTATGATGACAAAAAGCAAAACCATCGTCACCGGGAGTATCTTACCATTCATCACCGCTGCTTTAATTTCCGGCAATGCATTGAATTTCTTGATGATGAATATGAAAATTACCGCGACTCCCTCACAAGTCTGAAAGATGCTTTGCAGCAGGCAATTGGCAAGGCGGAAAAAGAGCTTGAAAGCTTGAATAACCGGGTGGAAAGCCTTTCCGGGCGTCACAATGATTTGAAAAGCAAACATAAAACATTGAACGATTCACTTAATACTGTTTCTAATGACGGGAATAGAGAAAAATTGAGAAAAGAGGTTAATGATGTTGGCAGGTCAATATCATCAATCGGAACACAGCTTCGGGATCTTATAAATGCTGCTGGAAATCTGGATTTAAGAATTGCACTTCTAAGGGGTCGGTTGGATGACCTTACTGCGCGTATCCAGCCGCGACCGGTGGCATCAATAACCGACTGTGAGGCCGAGCGGAGACGAATACAACAGGCTCAGCAGCAACAGGCAAATAATGCCGGGAATGCCATACGTGATGCAGAAACCATTTCCGGGGAAATTCAGACCGCTTCAGCGGAAGCCTCTGCAACATCGGATGATATTTCCCTTGCCGACAGAGAAGCAACAGGAACCGGCAGCAATATTTCTGACGAACTGGCTCATCAGCGATACCTTATATATTTGAAAAAGCTAAAAAAAGAACGGGAAATAAAAGGTATTTGCTCACGGATACTTGCTGAACATTTTGATAAAAACAGCCCTCAGGGTTCTGTTTTCGACTCCCTGGCTGCGGCTTATGAATTCTTGTCGGGAAATATCAGCCAACTCCCGGGAGGACATAATGCCTTTGTGGATAAAATGAAGGAATTCCAGGAGCAAATTGACGATGCTAAGGAAACCATTGAGGATATTGTTACCCTGCTCTCGGGAGTGCATGGAGAACCCTCCCTGAAGGAACGAAATGCTGCTTTTGAGAAAGTACTGAAATATGCCGCTGAATTTGGTGATAAAGTGCCCGGATTTGGTGAAATGGTATCATTTTATGCTGATGCCTACAAGGCAGCCATTAATGCAATATATAAAATTATGGATGATATTCTGGCACCAGTAAAACGCATTGCTGATAATGAAACCAGGGTGATATGCCCTTCACAAAACTGGCAGGGAAAAACCCTTGACCAGATTGTGGATGATATGTGGAGGCATTCAACAACGAGAAATGCATTTAACTCTCTGAGCCTGGAACAGCGTAAAGCACTCGAATCCTATTACAAGGAAAAAGCAAAAAATGCTATTGTTACCTGCTGTCTGGAAAAACTTGGTAAGTGATAAAATTTCATGTAATCAATATGTTTTTATGATCTTTCTTTTCATTATCAATTATTTAGAAAAAATATAAATTAACGAATCTGTTAAACAAAAAGGGTTCAAAAGCCATTATAATCAGTACCTTTAAGCAGACAACTAACCTAAAAAGCCGTACTGGTTTAACATGGAAAAGAAAGAACAATACAAGGATGAAAACTCCAGGCGGGAGTTTCTGAAAAAGCTGGGGATAGTAGGCTCCGGTACAATGGCAGCAGGTGCAGCCTTGCTGGCAGGCCATCGTTTTGAGCATGAAAAAAAACGATCTGAGCAACGGATTATGATGCTTGCGCACGACAGAAGGCTTATGGAGGTCGATGCGGATGCCGTTACAGCGATTACACCATCAGAAATCACACAGGAAGAACTTCAGGAGCGTGGCCGCGCCGGCGTTCCCGGAAAGCGCTTTGTCTTTGTCGTTGACCTGGCGAAATGCCGCAACGCACGCAAATGTATGGAAGCATGCCAGGCAGCGCATCATCTGCGCCCCGATCAGCACCATATCAATGTACTGCAAATGAAAGACAGCCCGCAGACAGCATACTACTTCATGCCAAAAATGTGTCAGCACTGCGATAACCCGCCATGTGTCAGCGTGTGCCCGGTGGATGCTACCTATAAACGTGCCGACGGCCCGGTGCTTATCGATAATGAACGATGCATCGGCTGTCGCTTTTGTATTGCCGCATGTCCTTACTCAGCCAGAAGTTTTAACTGGCAGGAACCTCTTTACGAACAGGAAGATAAAGATAAACCCTACGATGTAGAGCTGAATATTCCACAGAAAAAGGGTACCATCACCAAGTGCCTTATGAGCGCAGATCTGCTTCGGAAAGGTGAACTTCCTTACTGCGTGTCAGCCTGCCCCAACGGTGTGTATTACTTCGGCGATGAGGTGGAAGATGCCGTTACCAATGGTACCACAAAAGAGACTGTACGGCTCTCAGAACTGTTGGAAGAAAATGGTGCCTACCAGCTGCTTCCGGAGCTGGGTACCAGGCCAAGGGTTTATTATCTGCCACCCAAAAACAGGCTTTTCCCTTTTCCTGATGAGCTGAAAGACAACGACCATCACCTTCATCACATATAATCTATTGCATTATTATGGATCAAAAACAAACTACAACCGATAAAAAGGGCTACCTGAAAGGACTTCTTCACGATACTTCACGGCCCATAGGACTTACCGACAGCCATAAAATATGGATGGGTGTGCTGGGATTTATCCTGGTGGTATGCCTTTACGCTTATGCTGTTCAGTTGAAAAAAGGGTTGGTGGTCACCGGCCTTCGCGACTATGTCAGCTGGGGTATGTATATTGCCAACTTTGTGTTTTTTGTCGCCTGCTCACTGGTGGGGATGTTTATAAGTGCGGTATTGGGTCTTGCCGGTGCCAAATGGATAACCCCAATCGCGCGCCTTGCCGAAATCATTGCCGTAGCTTTTGCTATGGTTGCCGGATTGGTAATTATAAGTGATATGGGTCGCCCGGATCGTTTTTTATACCTTTTCGCCTTCGGCAGGCTGCAATCCCCAATCCTTTGGGACGTAACCGTGGTTACAACCTATGTTATTATCAGCCTTTTCCTTTATTACATTCCCATGATACCTGATCTTGCGCTCATACATCGTACAAAAACCTTTAAGCCTCCAATGCTGAACAAGGTATATCAGGTACTTTCTGTAAACTGGCGTGGTAATAATGAGCAGGTTGCTGCCCTGAACCGTGCTGTGCGCATTCTGCTTATTCTGATCGTTCCCGTGGCATTGGCCATACATACGGTAACCTCATGGCTTTTTGCTGCCACTCCGCGTACAGGCTGGGACAGCACTATCTTCGGGCCTTATTTTGTCTCCGGAGCTTTTGTCGCTGGTACAGCTGCACTGGTTATTGCCATGTATTTTTTCCGCAACAATTATCAGTTAAAAGGGCATATCACCGAGATGCATTTTGATAAGTTGGGAAAGGTTATGGTGCTGGTGTCATTGGTTTATCTTTATTTTAATATCAATGAGTTTTTGGTTCCGGCCTATAAACTTAAGCTTCATGATGCGGTTCATCTTCACGAATTATTTGTAGGGAAACATGCACCCATGTTCTGGAGTGTTCAGCTTGGCGGTTTGATTATACCCTTGATACTAATGATTTTCCGTCGTTTCCGGAAACCATTGCCCATGCTTGTGCTTTCGGTGCTGATGCTTTTGGGATCCTGGTTTAAGCGCTACCTTATTGTTGTTCCAACGCAGGAGCATCCCAACCTGCCAATACAAAATGTGCCCGATGAATTTATCTTTTACCGGCCAACGCTCATTGAAACAGGTGTTACAGTGGCAAGTTTTATTATGGTTATTATGATTATCACGCTATTGTCAAAATTCTTCCCGCTGCTGCCTGTCAGGGAGATGGCTCATGATGCTGGCATAGAAAACCCGGAGGCCCTGGCAGATGAAATTTTTAACGATGAAAATGAATCCATTGAAAAATAGTACTCCCATGATAAAAGCACGAGTTATTTGGTTTTTTGTAATAATGATTTTGCCCTTTGCAGGGAACCTTTTTGCACAGCAGGAGTGGATCGTCCCGGAAGAGAAGAAAGGCAATGTGTCACCTTTTGTGTTTACAGAAACAACACAAAAGCAAGGTGAAAAGTTATATAATACCAATTGCCAGAGTTGTCACGGACAGCCTGGCAAGGAGAATTTTATTGCCCTGAACCCTATCCCCGGTGATCTGGCATGGCCACAGATCCAGGAACAAAGCGATGGCGAATGGTATTATAAACTTACTGAAGGACGAGGAGCCATGCCATCGTTTAAAAATATCCTCACACCGGAGCAGCGATGGGAGCTGGTAGCCTATCTGAGAACCTACAAGGATGACTATGTCCAGCCCTCAACGGAAAAAGCAAAGGCCTTTACCGGAGCTGCTGTGTTGCTGAAAGCAGAATATACCGCCGAGAACCATCTTCTAAATGTGGTAGCAACAGAAAAAGAAAAACCAAACAAGCCTGCTGAAGGCCTGGAGCTGGCCGTTTTTGCAAAACGCTATTTCGGCGACCTGAAGCTTGGTGAAGAGAAAACAACCGGAAAAAACGGAGAAACATCTTTTGAAATACCACAGGACCTGCCCGGCGATACAGCAGGAAGTCTCCATTGTTACGTTAAAGTAGTAAACAATGATGCTTTTAGTAATGTTATAGAAGAGGTTATAATATCAACTAACAACAAGGCTGATGATTATTCATTAACCGAAAAAAGAGCTCTGTGGAACAGTATGCGGAAAATACCTGTCTGGCTTCTGGCTTCGTACCTGCTTGTGGTAGCCGGGGTTTTTGGTGCATTGATATATATCGCGCTCCTTGTTCGTAAAATATATTTTTCAGGAAAGCAAAATACTAACTAAAACAGAAACAGCATGAAAAACATATCCTTAACAGGCAGAATACTTTACGCCCTTCCCTTCGCAATACTGGGCCTGAATCATTATTTAATGGTAGATTATTACACCGGAATGTTAAGCTCTTTTATTCCCGGTGGTGTGTATACCGTATTCCTTACCGGGTTTTTGATGATTGCTGCGGCAGTATTTATTATTCTTCGCAAATTTGTTAAAGCTGCTACTTTGACACTGGCCATATTACTGGCATTATATATCCTGACAATACATATTCCACATCTTTTTATTGGCGACTTTGAGTTGGCACAGGTGCTGATGCC
>CAZQNY010000038.1:0-24163 GCA_964594665.1 uncultured Bacteroidales bacterium | reverse complement strand
AATGGTTCCTGAAGTTGGAGGTTATTTCATTATCTGTCATTCCGCATCGCTGCATTTTCTTGGAGCGCAGAGTAACGCGGTGTTTTTCGCTGTGTTCCGCAGAGTTTTTTTGGTGTTTGCACTATTCGCATGTGGGTATTGGCTGGGGCGCGGTTCATGGTTTCTTCTTGTCGCGTAGCTGTCACCCCGGGTAATGCCTGTATGTCACGTTGAGAATTGTTGCCTTGGCGCCTCTGTTTCTCTGCGGTGAAAAAAAAGTTGCAATCCATAGGGTAACAAAATGGCCTTTTTCGTATTAAGCAGCAGGATCCTTTGGGTTAAAGGCTTAAACTTTAGCCCCTGAAATATTATTGCCCATTGGCTGGCTCCGAGCTTTAAAAAAAGGAGGCAGGCTGGGGGAGGTGTGTTCGGAGGCTGGGAATGCTGACCCTTTGAAACCCTTTGAAACCCTTTTAAACGGTTTAAAACCCTTTGAAAGGGTCAGAATCATGTCCTACCACCTCCTGCAAGCATTCTTCCGGAATTTTTTCCGGTATCCAGTGATTGATTTATAATATGAGTAAAATTAAAATGTAAGTGTAAATGTAGATCCACCGGCAGGGTTATTTTTTACTAAAATACTGCCTTTATGTAAGAACATTATCTGTCTGCTTAAACTAAGACCTATCCCACTCCCTTCCTTCTTGGTGGTATAAAACGGCATGAAAATTTTATCCAGAAGATCTTCCTGAATACCAGAACCGTTATCTTCTACTTCCAGGCAAACCCTGTTATTTAAATTTTTGAATGCTTTTAAACGAATTCTTGGATCCCCTGTCTGCTGAAGTGCCTCGCAACTGTTTTTGACTAAATTTATCAGCACCTGCTCCATAAGATTGCTGTCTGCGGTGATTTTTAAATCTTCAGGGTATATATTTGCCTCTATGGCTATGGACTGGGCCTGTGGTAAAGCTTTTGAAGCAACCAGGCAGCGATCAAACAAGGATTGAATGTTAAAATGACGAAATTCAGGTTTTGGTATTCGTGTAAGTCTTCGATAATTATCAACGAATTTTAATAAACCTTCACTACGTTTCTGAATCGTTTCAAGGGCAACGTGAATCTCTTCAATCTCTTCTTTATTTTCCAGGTATAATTTATCTTCTTCCGTATCAAAAACTGCTGCGATTGTAGCACTCAGGCTACTTATTGGTGTCATTGAATTCATGATTTCATGCGTCAGCACACGAATCATCTTCTGCCATGCCTCCACTTCTTTTTCTTCAAGTTCGGCATGGATATTTTGCAGGGATATGATTTTTATCAGCTCGCCCCCCATACGGATAGATGTTGCTGATATTGATAGCTGAAGAAGCTCAGCACTGTTGTACAGCTTAATAAGCTGACGGTCTCCGGGTTTTATTTCTGCAAGAATTTCCGGTAACTCTTCTTTGACAACAGCCAGATCTTTGATGTTACGGATCAGGTTTCTTCCCAGCAACAAACGGGCCGACTGATTACATGTATCAACATCTCCGTTTTCTTTAATAGCTATAATACCAATATTTACGTGTTGCATTACGGTTTGCAGGTACTGGTATTGCTCCTGTTTTTCTGCACGGTTTTTTTTCAGCTCCAGCAGTACTTTATTAAAGGTACTATGTAATTCATTAAAACTACCGCCTGTATGTGAGCGTGGAAATCCGGAAGTAAAATCTGAATTTCTAATGTTTTCCAGAAATGAAGCAATGCTTCTGTTGGTCTTGTCAATATATCGCATAAGTTCCAATACCTGGGCAATGGCTATAGCGCCAAGTATAATTGCTGTTATAACAAGGTCAGAGTCGTAGGCAAGCCATGCTATTAGCAATAAATTGACAGCCAGAATTATTACCCTGGTGAAGACGTTGAAACGAAAATTTTTATAACCCATATTTTTCTATTCTTCGGTATAAGGATGCTCGTGTTAATCCCAGTTCTTTTGCAGCTTTCGTAATATTACCATTGTGTTTGTTCAGTGTTTCGCCAATGAGTTTTTTCTCTTGTTCAAAAATATTCAGTGGCTCACTACTTTTTTTTGTTTTTTTTGTTGGTGCTGCAGTAAAAAACGATGCTGGTTCCATGATATCACTTTCACTTAAGATAATTGCCCTCTCAACAGCATGTTGTAACTCTCTGACATTCCCCGGCCACTGATGAGTTTTAAGCCTGTTTAATGTTGCATGGCTAACCCGTTTTTGTGGTGTCCGGTACTTTTTACAATACTGATCAATGAATTGGTTTACCAGTTCAGGAATATCCTCCTGACGCTCTCGCAGCGGTGGAACCTGAATCTCAACCGTGTTGATACGGTATAACAGATCCTGGCGGAATTTTTGTTCCTCTACAAGTTCGTATAATGGCATGTTCGTAGCGCAGATAAGTCTAACATCTATTGGAATCTCTTTATTCGATCCCAGTCTGACAACCTTTCTGCTTTGTAATACCGTTAGTAATTTTGCTTGTAGTGACATGGAGAGATTTCCGATTTCATCGAGGAAAATGGTCCCTTTTTTTGCTGCTTCAAAACGACCTGCCCTGTCCTGGCGGGCATCAGTAAATGCCCCTTTTACATATCCAAAAAGTTCGCTTTCGAATAAGGTTTCTGATATTGCCCCCAAATCAACGGAAACAAATATCTCATCCTTTCGCAGTGATAAAGCATGTAAGGCCCTTGCTACAAGCTCTTTTCCTGTGCCGTTTTCTCCTAAAACAAGCACATTGGCATCCGTAGCTGCAACCTTATGAATCATATTTATTACTCTCGACATGGGTTCGGAATGACCGATTAGCTTGTTTATCTCTTCATTATTCTCATCAATAAGTAATTGTTGACGTGCCTTGCAGGTCTCCATTTCCTGCTTGTTGTTACGAACCTCAAGATTGTTTAGTATCTCTGCATAGAGCTTTTCATTGTCCCAGGGCTTTAGAATAAAGTTCGTCGCTCCTTGCTTTATTCCTTGTATGGCAAGGTCGATGTCTCCAAAACCGGTAATGAAAATTACTACTGCAGCAGGGTCGTCTTTTAAAATTACGTCCAGCCAGTCGAAGCCCTCCTGGCCGCTTGTGGCTCCGGGCTTGAAATTCATGTCAAGCAATATCACATCAAAATTATACGCTCCCAGTAGTGTGGGTATATTTTCCGGATCTGACTCTGTATGGATATCTGTAAATCGTGTTCTTAAAAACATTTTTGCTGCCAGAAGAATATCCCGGTCATCATCGATTATTAATATGCGTGCAGTAGTCTTCACAATTGATGGTTTTTCGTGCTCTAATGTATGAATTTATTTTGAAACAAACCTCAGACAGGTGTACGATATCGAACGTTCACACTGGTCGCAAGCGGACACTTTTTCGTGCACTATTTATATTATTGTTGATGTAAATCATTGTTATACAGTGTTATATGTGTTGTGGCATAATTATGGCTATAACTCCGGAAAAATAGTATATGGATCGCATTATTGAAAATAAAAAGTGGACACTAAAGAAAATTCTCCCAATTGCAATTTTGATTTTGGTTGGAATTGTCGCTATTTACTTTTTGTTAATTCACTCAAAAACTACCAGAATTTCTGTAGAAAAAGATTCCCTTCATATTGCTGTCGTTAGAAGTACCGGTTTTCAGGAGTATATCCCTATTGATGGTGTGGCTTTGCCAAAAACAACCATTTTTCTTAATGCTGTAATGGGTGGAACTGTAAAGAAAATTTATGCTGAAGATGGGCAGTGTCTTCAAAAAAATGATACGATTGTAAAACTTGATAATGCTTCCATGGAGCTGAGCTTTATGGAGCAGGAAACAAGAATTTTTGAGGCTATAAATAATCTTGAGAATACTCAGATTAATCTGGAAAAAAATACCCTTCTGCGGCAACAGGAAATAATTAATATTAAATACCGTATTGATCAGGCCACAAAGAATTTTCAACGTATGAAGCATTTATTTGATGATAAGCTGATCTCTGTGGTTGAATATGAAGATGCAGAACGCGACTATAATATGAATGTTGATCAGCTGCATATCTCTCTGGAATTGAAAAAAATTGATAGCATTAGTACTGTGAAACGTACCTCGCAGAACAATGCTACAATGGCCCGACTGAAAAGTAACCTTGTATTGTTGCGTGAAAACTATGATAACCTTTTTATTAAAGCTCCTGCTAACGGAGTGTTAAGCTCTTTTGATCTTCAGCCGGGCCTCACTATGGCGCAGGGTGAACATATCGGCCAGATTGATATGCCTGATGATGGGTTTAAGGTTCGTGCTGATATTGATGAACGTTATCTCTCAAGAATTACCATAGGGCAAGAGGCTACACTGGAGTATGAAAATACTGTTTTTATTGCCGAAGTAAGAAAAATTTTCTCCGATGTAAATAATGGCACTTTTCAGGTTGACCTTTATTTTACAAATGGTTTCCCTGACTTTATCAAGCGAGGACAAACCCTGCGAATGCGACTGAATTTCTCTTCTGCCGACAATGCGCTGGTGGTAAAACGAGGTAATTTTTATCAGGAAACAGCAGGAAAATGGATTTATGTTGTGGACGATAGTGGTGAATTTGCTGTGAAACGAGAAATCCGCCTGGGTAGGCAGAATATCCGTGATTACGAAATACTTGATGGGTTATCAGAAGGTGAAAAGGTGATCATCTCAGGATATAAAAAGTTCAATGAACGTGATAAAATCATTTTTGATAAATAAACCAACTATTAATATAAAAATTGAAGCAGATGTTACGATCAGAAAATATTGCAAAGGTTTTTCGTACCGACGAAGTAGAAACAACAGCCCTGAATAATGTGAATTTTACCGTTAAAGACGGAGAATTTGTCGCCATAATGGGACCCTCCGGTTGCGGGAAATCAACGCTGCTTAATATTCTGGGTTTACTGGATAATCCTTCCGATGGCCTTTTATGGTTTAATGACGCCGAAGTATCAAAATTTACCGAAAAGCAACGTGCTGAAATGCGTAAAAAAAATATCGGATTTGTATTTCAAAATTTTAATCTCATTGAAGAACTTACTGTTTTTGAAAATGTTGAACTCCCTCTCATTTATCTGGGTGTGCCGGCTAAAGAACGAAAAGAACGGGTTAACAAAGTTCTCGACCGAATGCAAATTGCCCATCGAAAAAAGCATTTTCCTTTACAGCTTTCCGGTGGTCAGCAGCAACGTGTTGCAGTGGCAAGAGCTGTTGTCTCCGACCCTTCTCTGATTCTGGCTGATGAGCCTACCGGTAACCTTGATTCTTCGAATGGTAAAGAGGTTATGGAGATGCTCGAAGACCTGAATAACAAAGGTACTACTATCATAATGGTTACTCACTCACGCCACGATGCCGGATATGCTAACCGGGTAATACGACTCTTTGACGGTGAAATAATTACCGAAAACCTGCAAACCGAGAAATTTCTTTAAAACATTGAAAAAACACGATCATGAGACGATTTACATTATTAATTATAACGACTGTCCTTCTTGCTGTTTCCGGTTTTGCTACTGAGAAAAGTGAGCAATCACAGAAATCAAATTCCAATGCTGTTGAGGTTTCTTCACAAAATACCCGGGAAAACTTTATAATCCTTGGTCATAAAGACCAGATTATTGATATGGGTGTCTCTCTGCCTGTATTGCCTCCCGTTCAAATCAAAGGACGTTATGGTGGCCCGGTATTCTTTATGGAATATACCTTAAGGTTTAATACAACAGAAAATGGAACACAAATGATTATTTCCTGTGAATTGGTTAAACAGATTTAAAACTAAGCGTTATGTTTCAGAGTTTTTTTAAAACAAGTATAAGAAGCCTTTTACGTCACAAAGGGTATACAGTAATTAATATTTTGGGCCTGACATCAGGGGTGGCTGCATTTCTGATTATTTGTCTCTTTATTCAATGGGAGAGGAGTTTTGATACTATAATTCCCGACATTGATAATACCTATCGTCTGGTGCAGGTACAACAGGCAGAGGGTGTTGGAGAACAGCATGTTGCCATAACTTCCTATGCCCTGGCTCCGGAGTTGAAGAAATCGGTTCCCGGGCTTATCGATGTGTGCCGCATTATGCCCGGATGGAACGAATTTGTTATGGTTGAAGACAAACAGCATAAAATAGAGCATCCTTGCTTTGCTGACCCCTCATTTTTTACCTTCATGGGGGGTGAGATACTCTATGGAAACAGTGAGTCAGTGCTTGAAAATCCAGGTGATGTGCTGCTAAGTGAATCTGAGGCTTCACGTATTTTTGGAGAGCCCCGGGAGGCGCTGGAAAAAACTATTGAGCGTCGGGGAGAATCCTATGTCGTTAGAGCTGTTTTTAGAGATGTACCCAAAAATACTCACTTTGAAATAGATGCTATTTTTAGCTTTATTAAAGCTGAAGATCTCTATCCCTGGATGACCTCTTTTGGGAATAATTCGCTGACCACTTATATTCATGTGGAGCCTGATTTTGAGCCGGAAGCATTTAAAGAAATTTATATGAAAATGGCTATGCTCTATCTTGAAGATATTGGTCGTACAGATCTTTCAGAGGAAGATATTAATAGAATGTATTTACAGCCTGTCAGCGATATACACCTGAGGTCAGGCTATATTAAATTTCAAAATAATGCCAATGCCGGAAATTATAAAATCGTTTTCGTCTTTATGATGGTTGCAGCATTTATTATTCTTATTGCTTGTATCAATTTTATAAATATTACCATAGCACAAAGTGTGAAAAAAGCTCGTGAAGTAGGCGTTAGAAAAACCCTCGGAGCAAGTCGTAAAAGCTTGATATCCCAGTTCTTCGGAGAAGCTTTCTTCCTGTCTCTGATCTCTGTTCTGCTCGCTGTAGCTGTTGTGGAACTCTTTCTGCCTGGTTTTAACCGCATCATGAATCTTGAACTTTCTGTGGATATTTTGCATAATCCGATCTTTAATGTTTATCTGATTCTACTACTGATAGGTATTAGCCTTATTGCCGGGCTGTATCCTGCATTGTACCTCTCAAAATTCGATCCCGTACAAACACTCAAAGGTTCTTCTTCCCAAATTTCAGGATCCAGCGGAATTCTTCAAAAAGTCCTTGTCGTAGTGCAGTTTACAGTATCCGTTGTCTTAATACTTAGCGTGCTTATTGTGCGCTCTCAAACAAATTATGTGCTTCATAAAGACCTGGGAATGAACGTCGATCATGTTCTTAGCATCCCCATGAAAAATCATAATAACAGAGAAGATGTAACACTGTTGAAAAACCGCATCCTCAGCAATCCCGATATCCTGTCGGCAGCTGCTGCATCCAATATCAATGGTGTAAGTGGAAATCAATCTTCCATTAATGTTGCCGATTCTGCAGCAACTGAGATTCAGACGCGTATGGGTTATGTGGATTATGGTTTTCTGAAACTTCTGGAAGTACCGTTGGTGACAGGTCGCTATTTTGATGAAACCTTCTCCACCGATGAAACAGATGCTGTGATCATTAACAGAGCTATGATGGAGTATCTTCAGTGGGATGAACCGCTGGGTAAAGAATTCCATCCCTTTTATCGCGACTCCTCCAACAGAAGGGTAGTGGGCGTTATTGAGGATTACCATTATTACAGCCTGCACTGGAATATAGAACCTGCTGCATATTATATTAATGATGAGGATTTTAATGTTCTTGGTGTTCGTGTGCGCCCGGGAACAATGTCTGCTTCAATGCAGTACCTTGAAGAACAGTGGAGTGAACTATTCCCTGAAGCTTCCTTTGAAGCAGAACTCGCCACCGATCTTGCCCGGGATCAGTATGACGGACTCCAAAGAACCAATCAGGTTTTCGGCTGGTTTAGTGTGCTCTCAATAGTTATTTCAGTGCTCGGATTATGGGGTATAAGTTCGCTGAATATCGACCGCCGCGTTAAGGAAATTGGTGTGCGTAAAGTGCTTGGCGGTAGTGTGAAACAAATAATGGTCTTATTGCAAAAAGACTTCCTTAAACTCGTTGTTATCGCTGGTATTATTGCAGGTCCTTTGGGTTGGTATCTGATGAAAAATATGCTCTCGCAGTTTGCCTACAGAATTAATATCTCTGTTTGGTACTTCGTTGGGGCCATATGCTTGTCCATTGCTGTCGCTTCACTGACTATAGGGGTGAAGGCTTTCAGAGCCGCACGCTCCAACCCCGTTGAAGCATTGAAATATGAATGATTTTTGTGTATTAGTGTGATATAAGTTTATTGTTGTTAATTGGTTGAGGAAGGATTCACAGGGGCGCAGTTTTCTCCGTATTTATTATTAAACTGCGACTCCTGTCCTTCTTTTTTATTGAATATTCAATTTATGAATGGCATATGCGTATGCGCCTGCAGACACCGCTGTTGCAGTACCTAATCTGCTGATTCCAACACCTATTCTTTTCACCGGATCGTAAGATATTTTTTTATCCGTAAAAGGCACTGTGATTTCACGGGCATCTCCTTTTAGGAATTCCTGAAGCTCCAGTGGGTTTTCCAGGTTATATGCCTTGATTTCCATTCTGTCAAGAAGTGTTCCCCCGGGAGTTTTAAAGCTGTTGTTCATCTCATCTACGAGCGCCTGAAGAAATACAGGATGTGCGCCGGATAGTCCACCGCCAATAACAACAAGCCCGTCGATTAACGATACCGAATCAGCCAATGCACTCCCGGCAACTTCCGCCATTTCATGAAACGCCTTTATGGCTGCATCCTTGTTGCCTGCATGTTCTCCCTGAGCAATGGAAAAGATATCTTTTGGCTCAGGGCACTCTTCTGATGTTACTCCGGCCTCACGCATGTAAACGTTCTTAACACCCCGGATACTCACGCTCTCCTCAACGGAATAGTTCGTATATAACTTATTCCGAAGCCTGTTTATCTCCCCTGAAGCACTGTTGTCGCCGGGAAGTAAATCACCGTGGCTGACAATCCCGCCACCAAAACCGGTTCCAAATGTAGCTCCGAAAAGATTATGATATCGCTTGGGACTATTACTCTCTTGCAGCATGCCGTTTATCTCCGGTAGCAGCCCGCTTATGGCCTCACCATAGGTGAAAAGATCACCGTCGTTACGAATAAATACAGGAATATTGAAAATATGCTCCAGCATAGGCCCCAATGCGACGCCTCCGCGGAAGGTGGGAAGGTTGGCAAGATCTCCGATTATACCATCTTCATATTCAGCAGGGCCCGGAAAACAAAAGCTTATCGCTGATGCCTCTTCCTCAAGAAGTGCGTTTACATCTTTGAATCCTTTGATTATAGTTTCCAGAACATTCTCCAGTGTCGGCTGGTTTGCCGGTAAAATGATTGGCTTTACAATTTCATTGCCTCCGCAAATAGCAGAAAATACAAAGTTTGTCCCGCCGGCATCCAGCGTCAGTACTGTGCGTTTGTCTTGTGTGAGATCCATGCTTGTTGATTGTCTTTTTTTGTATGGTATTTTTTCAGCCGTCTAAATTAAGAAAGTTTTAAACATTATGGTCATTAATGTGCTTCAAGCCATGTTTGCCCTGTCGACATATCCACATCCAAAGGAAGCCCGATATCCATGGCATTGCGCATATTGCGGTCTACAAGTTCTTTCATCGCATCAAGCTCAGAAAATAGCACGTCGAAAACCAATTCATCATGTACCTGCAGGATCATCTTACTTTGCATTGCTTTTTCTTTCATCTCATGATGAATATTTATCATAGCAATTTTGATCATATCTGCTGATGACCCCTGAATAGGAGCATTAATGGCATTTCGTTCAGCAAAGCCTCTTACAACAGCATTTCCCGAGTTTATATCTTTTAAGTATCTGCGGCGTTTCATTATCGTTTCCACATATCCCTGCTGTTTTGCCCGTGCAATCTGCTCATCCATATAGATTTTTATTCCCGGATATTTCTCAAAATATTGATCAATGATTTGCGCTGCTTCTTTACGTGGAATGTTTAGCCTTTCCGAAAGCCCGAATGCTGATATGCCGTATATGATGCCAAAGTTAACCGTTTTGGCCTTTCTGCGCATCTCTTTGGTTACTTCCTCCAGCGAAACATCAAAGATCCGTGCTGCTGTTGCTGTGTGAATGTCGTAGTTGTTTATAAATGCTTCACGCATAGCTTCATCTTTGCTCAAAGCTGCAATTATTCGTAACTCAATCTGGCTGTAGTCTGCTGCAAGTAAAACATGATTGTCATCTCCCGGAACAAAAGCCTTTCGGATTTCACGACCCTTTTCGGTGCGTATGGGTATATTCTGTAAATTCGGATTGTTGGAACTTAACCTGCCTGTAGCTGCAACAGCCTGGTTATAAGTGGTATGTATTCTTCCGGTTTTTTTATTTACCAGGGCAGGCAAAGCATCTACATATGTCGACTTTAATTTGGTTAGTGAGCGATATTCCAGAATTTTTTCTACCACCGGATGCTTGTTTACCAATCGTGAAAGAACGTCTTCGCTGGTACTGTATTGCTTTGTTTTTGTTCGTTTGGGCTTATCCGTGATTTTTAATTTCTCAAATAAAATAATACCCAATTGTTTTGGTGAAGCAATATTAAACTCTTCTCCGGCATATGAGAAAATCTCCTCTTCTATGGCTCTGATTTCTTTTGTCAGCTCCAGTGAAAAAGCTTTCAAATTATCAATATCCAACTTTACTCCTGCTAACTCCATTGCTGATAAAACTGGTATCAGAGGGATCTCTATGTTGTTGAATAACTCCTCAACACCTTCATCAGATAGTTTTGGCTGAAGAATATTTTTTAGTTTTAGTGTTACATCCGCATCTTCAGCACCGTATTCTGCAACCTTCTGCGGATCTGCCGTTCCTATTGACCGCTGATTTTTGCCTTTTTTACCAATAAGCGACTCAATGGAAACAGGTTCATAGCTAAGGTATGTGCGCGATAAATGATCCATGTTATGCCGCTGGTCGGGCTCAAGCAGGTAGTGTGCAATCATTGTGTCAAAACTGATGCCCTGAACGTCTATGTCGTAATTCTTAAGTACGCTGATATCATACTTCAGGTTCTGTCCGGTTTTCCTGATGGCGCTGTTTTCAAATATTTCCTTTAGAGGGTTGATAAGTGTCATGCAGTCTTCGTATGTCGCGGGGCAGTGAAGAAACCATGCCTCCCCGGGTTTTACAGCAAAAGATATTCCCACAAGCCTGGCATCGATAGTATTCAGGCTGGTGGTTTCTGTGTCAAAACAAAAATGCTTCGAAGAGTTTAATATTTCTATTAGATTTCCCACCTCTTCGGCAGTGCTTATCGCATGATAGGTGTGGGGAGTATCCTCCAGCGTGTTGTATTTATCTTCAATGGTTTGAACATGCTCTCCTGCTGCACTGAAAAGATCTGTCTGACCATTATCCTCTGCTGGTGCTTTTTGTTCCGGGTGGTGAAGCTCAAAAAATCGTTTTGCGAAAGTTCTGAATTCCAGCACCTCAAAAACCTCTTTCAGCGCCTCAAAGTCGGGCTCACAGACTTCAAACGATTTATCGTTAAACTCCACAGGTGCATCAGTGATAATCGTTGCAAGATGCTTGGATTGTAAGGCCTGCTGCGAATAATCAGCAACTTTCTGCCGAAGTTTCACGTTTTTGAGCTTGTCAGCATTGGCAACAATCTCTTCTACCGACGGGAACTCGTCGAGAAGCTTTTTGGCTGTTTTTTCTCCTACCCCCGGAATGCCGGGGATGTTATCTGAAGCATCTCCCCACAAGCCCAGAATATCCCGAACCTGATCGGTATCTTTAATGCCAAACTTTTCACATACCCTGGCAGTATCCCAAACCTCAGCTTTATTACCCATGCGTGCCGGTTTATACAAAAAGATGTTTTCCGTTACCAATTGCGCAAAATCCTTGTCCGGAGTCATCATATAGGTTACGAATCCCTCTCTCTCCGCCTTTTTTGCCAGTGTGCCAATCAAATCATCCGCTTCATAACCCTTCATCTCAACAACAGGAATGCGAAATCCTTCCAGTATTTTCTTTATATATGGCAGATTTGATATGATATCTTCCGGCATCTTTTCGCGGTTGGCTTTGTACTCTTTATACTCTATATGTCTGAGTGTTGGTGCAAAGGAGTCGAAGGCAACGCCAATATGACTTGGCTTTTCATTTTTTAAAATTTCATACAGCGAATTCGTAAACCCCATAACCGCTGAGGTATTAAATCCTTGTGATGTTATCCGTGGGTTTCTGCTTAAGGCAAAGTATGCACGGTATATCAGTGCCATGGCATCCAGCAGAAAGAGCTTCTTTTCTTGCATCATTTGTTTTTTTTGTTGCCCAAAGATAACTATTCCCTATAGATCTCATGGATTTTTTACTTTTGTGTGTAACATGAACCTATATCATGCGTTACATTTTCCTAAGACTGTAAACTATGAAAAGAATTACCCTTGTTTTATCATTTTTATTTGCTGTCACCCTTTTTCCGGCGGTACTTTGTGCCCGGGATAGTGGCGATTATCTGGTGGAATTTACCGATAAAGATGGCGTCTCCTTTAACCCGTTGGAATATTTTGATGCGAAAGCTATTGAACGCAGAATTTTGCAAAATATCCCGCTGAATGATATTACCGATTATCCTGTACGTGCCGATTATCAGAATCTTGTGGCCTCTGCTGTAGATAAGGTAAATGGCGTTTCACGATGGTTTAATGCTGTGGCAGTAACAGCAACAAAGGAACAAATTGATGCCGTTGCAACGCTGCCCTGTGTGAAAAATATTATCGCCTTAAATCATGAGCTTCTTGTGTGTAGTGTGTCGGATAAAGAGCCCTCAAAAACAAGTCTGGAAATTTTGAAACGACAAACCACCCGAATGGGACTTGATGCTTTCCGGGATGCAGGTATTGATGGCAAAGGTGTGCGGGTGGCTGTGTTTGATGCCGGGTTTCCCAATGTGGATACGCATCCCGCCTTTGAACATCTCCGTAAGGAAAACAGAATACTCAAAACCTACGATTTTATTAAGAAAAGAGAGTTTGTATATACTGCAAATTCACATGGTACTTCCTGTTTGAGCTGTATTGCAGGAATGTATAATGATACACCCATGGGCCTGGCTACGGGAGCTGAGTTTATCCTGGCGCGTACTGAAAAACGTTTCGAACCTTACCGCGAAGAGTTTGCATGGCTTGCCGCCGCAGAGTGGGCCGATAAAAACGGCGCCGATATTATCAGCAGCTCCCTGGGATATACTGCAAACCGCTACTTCCCCGAAGAAATGAATGGTACCAGTGTGGTCGCTCGCGCTGCGAATATGGCCGCGCGAAAAGGAATCCTTGTGGTTAATGCCATGGGTAACGATGGTACCGATAAAAACTGGAAATATGTGGGTACTCCCGCTGATGCTGATAGTGTACTCTCAATAGGTGGTATTGATCCTTATAACGATTATCATATCAGCTTCAGCTCTTACGGGCCCACAGCAAATGGAGTCCGAAAACCCAATGTTGTAGCTTTTGGTCATGCCTTTCTGGCAAAGAAAAACGGCTTTAGCGATGCCTTCGGAACCTCTTTTGCTACTCCGCTGGTTGCCGGATTTGCCGCTTGTGCAAAACAAGCTTACCCCAATATACCTGTAATGGAACTTTTTGAGAAAATTGAACATGCTGCCGACCTCTATCCTTATTTCGATTATGCCCATGGTTATGGAGTACCTCAGGCCGCTCTGCTGCTTGAAGAAATGAACCGTAACGTGAAACCTACTTTCGAATTTGTTTGCGATAGTGATCAGCTAATTGTTAAAACGTATGCCCTTGAAAGAAGGTTTAATTACCCTAACAGCAGTTATCTGTATTATCAGTTTTTGGATGAAAACGGAGAAATCCTGAAGTATAAAGTTATGGATGTTTATACTGCAGAACCATTAAAATTATCTGTCGCTGATCTTGATGAGAAAATTGATGCCATTAAAGTATTTTATAATGGTTTTGTGAACTCAACCAATATAAACCGTTAACCCTGAATATTATGAAAAAATATATTGTCCTTATATTTATTGCCGGGCTGTTCAGCCTCTCTTCTGTTGCACAAAATGTGTTATTTAGTGATAATGCTGAGAATGCTTATGATATTCCCCGCAAAGGACGCAACAGAGCAGCTTTTGGTCATCTTTACTCCGGCTATCGGATAGCCCCGTCCTATTTTCAGGATAATGATGTTAGTATCTGGAATGGTGAGTATTTCGCCGGCTACAGAGCCAAATATGCAATTACAAGAAATTATGCCATGGGGTGGGACGCCGAATACCTCCATACTGCCGTTGCATGGGATGTACCCTTGCTTATTGGTGAAGCTGTTATCGGAATGATACAAAAACACCGCTATGTTTCCCATGCTCTGCTTTTTAGTTATTATAACAGAATAACCTTTGGAAAAGTGGGCGATAACATCGGGAAATTCCTGGATATTGGCGTTTATGGTGCCTGGAATTTTGGTAAAAAAAGTATGTATATCTCTGATCTTGATGGCGGAAAAGAATTTGTTGAGAAAACTGTGAAAAGACCTGATTATGATGATACTTTTTTCTATGGTGTGAAGGCGCGACTTGGAATTCACAGAATTGCAGTTACCGCCGATTACAGGTTTGTGACGCCGGATTTTTCAACCGTTCCGTCACAGGATATAAATATGCCTCACCTGACTGTAGGCCTGGAACTTTCATTGTACAAACCTAAAATGTAAACATTAAAATATACTGTTTTGCATCACTATAACGGTGCGAAAAATTCCGGGTGCATCTTCTGTGCGATAATGATCGTAATGGAGTACCGGAACGTTGTGTGCAATTATTTCAATAAGTTCAAATATAAAAAATAGCATATCGCTAATCTACTTATTTGTAGGTATTTATATAAATAATCGTTTTTTATATTTTCATTGTGGAAGTGGAAATGATTTCCCCAAAAACAACACCGCAAACGTTTGTGGTTTAAATCGTTATTGCTACCTTTGCACCCGTGAAAATAACCCATATGTAAACCCTTTAAAATCATATTATTGTTATGGCAATAACAAAACTCGATGCTATGTTCGACAGGCTGAAAAGTCAGCCCAAAAAACGTCTTGTAGGTGCTTATGCCTGCGATTCCCATTCTATTGGTGCTATTAATGCTGCTGTTGACCTGGGTATTGTCGATGGTACGCTTGTTGGCGACAGGGATGCAATACTTGAGGTATGCAAAAATGAAGGTATTGACAGCGGGAAGTTTGTCATTATCCATGAAGCCAATGAAATGAAAGCAGCTTCCAAAGCCGTGGAGCTTATTCGCAATGGTGAAGGCGATATCCTTATGAAAGGCCTTGTAAGCACCGATAAATATATGCGGGCAATTCTCAACAAGGAAAAAGGCCTTATGCCTCCGAAGGCTGTTCTAAGCCACGTTACGGTTATTGAAAACCCCAATTATCCCAAGCTGATGATTGTTGGTGATGTAGCTATCATTCCCGCTCCGGATCTCAAACAAAAACTTGCCATTACAAATTATCTTATTCATACAGCTCATGCCCTGGAAATCGAAAAGCCAAAAGTAGCGATCCTTGCTGCTACCGAGCAGGTATCACCGGGAATGGAAGCCTGTGTTGACGCATCCATCATTGCAAAAATGGGCGAGCGCGGACAAATCAAAAACGCTTTTATCGACGGTCCCCTGGCGCTGGATGTAGCAATCGATAAAGAGAGTGCAGAAATCAAAAAACTTAAAGGCGAGGTCGCCGGCGACGCTGACTGCATCCTCTTCCCCAACATCGAATCGGGAAATGTCTTTTATAAAACAAATACCAAACTGGCAGGCGCTGAACTGGGAGCTATGGTTGTTGGGGCAAAAGTACCCTGCGTGCTTTCTTCCCGTGGCGACAGCACTAAAACAAAACTCTATTCCATTGCTCTTGCAGCATTGAACGCTTAAAACAACAACAATGCAACAACCCATACAATCACTCGATCAGCTTGTGGAGCATGTGATGGCTTCAGGCATCAAAAAACGTATTGCTGTAGCCTATGCACAGGACCCCAATACCATTGGTGCCATTGCCAAAGCAGTAAAAAATGGTTTTGCCGAAGCTATTATGATCGGCGATGAGGAGGCCATAAAACTTCGCTCCACCGAAGCCGGCATCGACCCGACGATCTTCACCATCGTTCATGAACCTAATGATCAGCAGGCAGTAAACACTGCTGTAAAAATGGTGAAAAACGACCAGGCTGACGTGCTTATGAAAGGCCTGGTGGGAACAGATAAATTCCTTCGTGCCGTGCTTCATAAGGAACAGGGCCTTATGAAACCCAAAGCGGTAATGAGTTATGTATGCGCATTACAGCTCCCTAAATATCACAAGCTGCTTTTTATCACCGATACGGCAGTACTCCCATTCCCTGACCTGAAGGAGAAAACAGCCATGCTCAACTATGCACTGGATATGGCACACGCTTTTGGCATCGCCAAACCCAAGGTAGCTTTAATTGGTGCTTCGGAAAAAGTAAGCCCAAATTTCCCGAATTCTGTTGACTACGCAATAATGTCGAAAATGGCCGATCGTGGTCAGATTAAAGACTGTATCGTTGACGGGCCGCTGGATGTTTTCCTGGCGTGTGACAAAGAGAGTGTGGAGATCAAAGGTGTTGATACTCCCGTTGGCGGTGATGCTGACATAATGCTCTTCCCTTCTCTGGAGGCCTGCAACAGCTTTTATAAAGGACTTATGCTCTTTGGTGGCGGTGAACTCGCAGGACTTATCCAGGGAACGATTAAACCTGTTGTTGTTATGTCGAGAAGCGAAAGCGAAGCATCAAAATACTACTGCATCGCATTATCATGTTTAATGGCTTAAAAATAACCCACGCAAAAAATATAAAACCATGAAAGTACTGGCAATCAACCCCGGATCTACCTCAACAAAAATCGCAGTTTATGAAGACGATAAAGAAATCTTCATTAAAACCCTGCGTCACACCTCGGAGGAGTTAAAGGGTTTTGAAAAGATTACCGATGAGTTTTCTTTTCGTAAAGACATTATTATAAACGAGATTAAAGAAGCAGGAATCGCTCTCAACGAGCTGAATGCAATTGTTGGCCGTGGTGGTCTGGTGAAGCCCATTCCCAGTGGTATCTATGAGGTGAACAATAAAATGAAGGCCGACCTTATCGAAAGCCCTCTGGGTGAACATGCATCAAACCTTGGCGGTCTTATTGCTGATGATATTGCCAATGCCATTGGCGGTGAAGTAAAGGCCTATATCGTCGACCCCGTGGTAGTAGATGAGATGGAAGATGTTGCCAGAATTGCAGGCCACCCACTGTTTGAACGTCGTTCAATCTTCCATGCACTTAACCAAAAAGCTATTGCCAGAACTCATGCAGCAAAACTGGAGAAAAAATATGAAGAACTAAACCTTATCATTGCTCATCTGGGTGGTGGAATATCTGTTGGAGCTCATGAAAAAGGCCGCGTTATTGACGTAAACAACGCCCTTGATGGTGACGGCCCTTTCTCTCCTGAACGCTCAGGGACACTTCCCACAGGACAGCTTGTAAACCTCTGCTTCAGCGGAAAATACAACAAAAAAGAGGTGAAACTGATGCTCAAAGGTAAAGGCGGGCTTGTGGCGCACTGCGGCACTAACAGCGCATACGAAGTAGAGAAAAAAGCACAGGCCGGAGACAAAGATGCGCAGTTAATTGAAAATGCCATGGCTTACCAAATTGCAAAATCATGCGGAGCTATGGCTGTGACATTAAAAGGAAAGGTTGATGCAATAATCCTCACAGGTGGTATTGCCTATAACCCTAACCTTGTGGAGTATGTAAGAGAACGCGTTGAATTCATCGCTCCTCTTGCCGTGTACCCCGGTGAAGATGAAATGGGAGCTCTCGCAATGAACGGCATGATGGTGCTGAAAGGCGAAATTACGGCCAAAGAATATTAGATATATTTTTGTGTAAATAACTATTACGCAAAGAGCCACAGAGAAGGCACATAGTGCCACAAAGAATTTCTATCTTTGTGACACTTTGTGCCTTCTTCGTTTAACTTCGTGTAATAATTTTAACAATGATAAACCAAACCATAAATGTCCGGAAAAATAACGGCGACCTCGTTCCATTCGATATTGAGAAACTCAAAAAAGGCCTCCAACATTCAGGTGCCGGCGACCACGAGATAGAGCGTGTCATAGAGAAACTTCAGGGTGAAATTTATGAAGGAATCACCACCAAAAGGATCTATACGATTGCTTATCAGATTCTCTACAAACACAGCCACCGCACAGCAGGCCGCTACCGTTTAAAAAAAGCACTGCAACAGATGGGCCCCACCGGATACCCCTTCGAGCATTTTGTCGCCCGCCTGTTTGAAGCCCAGGGCTATGAAACAGAAACCGGCGTTATCGTACAGGGCCGTTGTGTTACTCACGAGATGGATGTTATTGCACGGAAAGAAGGCAGTATCCTCATGGGCGAGTGCAAGTTTCACCGCTCCGACAATGCCAAAAGCGACGTTAAAGTCAGTCTCTATGTTCACTCCCGGATGCAGGACATCGAGGCGAAAATGCAGGCCGATAATGAGCTTATCAACACAAAGTTTCAGCCCATGCTTATCACCAACACACGCTTTACCGAAGATGCACAGGAGTATGGCATCTGCTCAGGCATGCGTCTGATCTCCTGGGACTTTCCCTATGGCAAAAGCCTGAAGGATATGATCGACAAAGCAGGTTTCCACCCTGTCACTAGCCTGAAATCACTCACACAAAAGGAGAAGGAAGGACTTATGCAGGATGGTATAGTTTTATGCAGGGAGGTTGCTACGAAGCCGGGGTGCCTCGAACGCTTCCGTATACCGGAGACGAGGAGAAAGAGAGTGATTAAGGAAGCAGAGGCGATGGTGTAACAAAAAGACCTGACAGGTTTTCAAAACCTGTCAGGTCTGCGTATACAAAGGCCAAGTCATGAATTGGCTATACCTGTTTATACAAGTGTTTGTTAAACCTTCACCCTAATCCTATCCGCAATAATCGCAGCTACCTGGTCTACAGGAACACGATCCTGCTTCATAGTGTCACGCTCGCGGATGGTAACAGTGTTGTCTTCCAGTGTCTGGTGGTCAACTGTAACACAGTATGGCGTCCCAATGGCATCCTGACGACGGTATCGACGGCCGATGGCGTCTTTCTCATCGTACTGACACATATAATCAAACTTCAGTGCGTCGAAAATCTCTTTTCCTTTCTCCGGGAGCCCGTCTTTCTTCACCAGTGGCAGTACAGCAACCTTCACAGGAGCCAACACAGGAGGAATATTCATCACTACGCGCTCGGAGCCATCTTCCAGCTTCTCTTCGTTGTATGCCTGTGAGAGGATACTAAGGAACATACGGTCAACACCGATGGATGTCTCCACAACGTAAGGCACGTAGCTCTCGTTGATTTCAGGGTCGAAGTAACGCAGCTTTTTACCACTGTGTTTTTCGTGCGCTGAGAGATCAAAATCTGTGCGGCTATGGATTCCTTCCAGCTCTTTGAATCCGAATGGAAATTTAAATTCGATATCTGCTGCTGCATTGGCATAATGTGCCAGTTTCTCATGGTCGTGGAATCGATAACTATCCTCAGGCATACCCAACGACTGATGCCATTTGATACGTGTCTCTTTCCAGTATTTATACCATTCAAGCTCTGTTCCGGGGCGTACAAAAAACTGCATCTCCATCTGTTCAAATTCACGCATACGGAAGATAAACTGACGCGCCACGATCTCGTTACGGAAGGCTTTTCCTATCTGGGCAATACCAAAAGGTATCTTCATACGCCCGGTTTTCTGTACATTAAGGTAGTTTACAAAAATTCCCTGTGCCGTTTCCGGACGAAGGTAAATCGTATTGGAATCATCGCTTAAGGATCCCATTTGCGTGGAAAACATCAGATTAAACTGACGCACATCAGTCCAGTTTTTTGATCCTGACACCGGACAGGCGATTTCAAGCTCTTCAATTAACGCTTTAATATCTGCAAGGTCATTATCCTCCATAGATTTATAGAGACGGGATCCGATTTTCTCAATCTTCTCTTTATAACCCATTACACGAGGATTGGTGCTTACAAACTGCTCTTTATCAAAGCTTTCACCAAAGCGCTTCTCAGCTTTCTTTACCTCTTTATCAATCTTGGCTTCAATTTTTGCCATATAATCTTCCACAAGAACATCAGCGCGGTAACGCTTCTTGGAGTCCTTGTTATCGATCATCGGATCATTAAAGGCATCCACGTGACCGGAAGCTTTCCAGGTAGTAGGATGCATAAAGATTGCCGAGTCGAGGCCCACAATATTTGTGTGGTACTGAACCATGGCTTTCCACCAATAATCCTTAATATTATTTTTTAACTCTGAACCCAGCTGGCCGTAGTCGTAAACAGCGCTTAGCCCGTCGTATATCTCACTTGATTGAAATACAAACCCATACTCCTTGGCATGGGATATTATCTTCTTAAAGAGGTCTTCCTGATTTGCCATGGTGCAAATGTAAGATATTTTTTTTCTTACCCATTTTTGCATATTATATTTGTAAAAAAATTAAACCTGATGCGGAAAGATCAGTTTGCCCAGCGGCAATACATTATTATCGGAGCTTTTATCTTAATTGGATTGATCTTCTGGATCAGACTGATGTTTTTGCAGGTCGTCGACGATACCTACAAGCAATACGCCGATCGCAATGCCACACGATCGATAACACAATATCCGGCACGTGGGTTAATTTACGACCGCAATGAAAAGCTTCTGGTGGTAAATGAGGCTGTTTACGACCTGATGATTATTCCACGGCAGGCGAAAGACATTGACACGGCAGAGTTTTGTTCGCTAATGAAAATCACAGCAGAGCAATATAACGAGTATTTTACTAAAGCAGAATCCTACTCGCGTTATAAGCCGTCTATCTTCATCAGTCAGATTTCAAAAAAAGACTATGCCTACCTCGAAGAGAAGCTGTTCAAATTCCCCGGATTTTATGTACAGCCCCGTACAGTAAGAAAATACCCTTACCCTGTTGCAGCGCAGACACTGGGCTACGTTGGTGAGGTGAATGCCGACCACCTGAAGAAAGATGCCTGGTACCGTTCAGGCGATTACATAGGTATCAGCGGACTGGAGAGCACCTATGAGAAGAAACTTCGGGGAAAAAAGGGCGTTAAAGTCGTTCTCGTTGATGTCCATAACCGAATAAAAGGCCCTTACCGTGACGGGGCATACGATACCGTTGCTGTTAAAGGTAATGATCTTGTTACCACCCTTGATGTGGATCTGCAGACTTACGGCGAATACCTTATGCAGAACAAGAAAGGCAGTGTGGTAGCCATTGAGCCAAAAACAGGCGAGATACTCAGTTTTATCTCCTCGCCGGGCTATGACCCAAACCTGCTTGTCGGGCGTATCAGAAATAAAAACTACAAACTTCTGCGGAAGGATATCAATAAGCCTCTGTACAACCGTGCCAGTATGGCAACCTATCCGCCGGGGTCGGCCTTTAAGCTCCTCAACGCTGCAATCGGCATCGAAGAAGGCATTCTTAAACCCTATACCAGATATACCTGTAACGGGCCTGAATCAAAGCCTATCCGCTGCACACACCATCACGAATCCCCTATCGGTCCTGTCGGAGCTATTCGTGAATCGTGTAACCCCTTTTTCTGGAATACCTTCAGAGACATAATCAACAAACACGATAACCCACGTGAAGGGTTCCTGACGTGGAGAAAATATGTCCTCAGCTTCGGACTGGGGTCAACTTTCAATACCGACCTTTTCAGCGAACGCCCGGGAAATGTACCGCAGGCAAAATACTACGATAAATATTTCGGACTGGGGCACTGGAATGCACTGACCATCCGGTCGCTATCAATTGGCCAGGGCGAGCTGCTGCTTACTCCCATGCAAATGGCAAACCTTGTTGCTACCATCGCCAATAAAGGATATTTTATTAAACCTCACTTCGTAAAAAAAATCAATCACACCACTACAGACCATGCTGTAGCGCCTTCATTTCAAAAAGTTGTTACAGATGTTTCGCCCGAAAGCTTTGATATGGTTATTGAAGGCATGGATCAGGTGGTACAAACCGGTACCGCCAGGTGGTATGCGAAGATGGACAGTATCAGAATCTGCGGTAAGACAGGTACCGTGCAAAACCCACACGGCGATGATCACTCTGTTTTCATTGCATTTGCGCCAAAAGAAAACCCGCAGATTGCAATAGCGGTGGTGGTGGAAAACAGTGGCTTTGGATCGGTATGGGCTGCTCCGGTGGCCTCACTGATGATAGAGAAATATCTTACCGGCCATGTAAAAAGAGAGGCTTTGGAAGAAAAAATGGCCAACGCCGTATTTATTGAACTCAACAAACAGGAGGAAGAGGAATGAGACGCAGAGGAGCCATATTTTCAAATATTGACCCGGTAATGGTGATCCTGTACTTTGTGCTGGTTCTCTTTGGCTGGATCAATATCTACGCAGCAACATATACCCCTGAGCACAGCAGCATCTTCGATATCTCCATGAGCTACGGAAAACAGCTGCTTTGGATCGGAACGTCAGCACTATTGATAATTCTCATTTTGCTTACCGATTCAAAATTCTTCAGCTCTTTTGCCTTTCCCATCTATATCTTTTTTCTGGGGTTGCTGGTAGCGGTGTTACTCTTCGGGAAAGTTGTCGCAGGATCCAAGTCATGGTTTCAGATAGGAGGCTTTGCCATGCAACCGGCAGAATTTGCCAAATTTGCCACCTGTCTTGCCTTGGCGCGCTTTCTCTCCAACACCAATACATCGCTTGAAAAATTCCGGCATAAAGCGCTGGCATTCATTATCCTCCTTATTCCTGCAGGATTAATATTTCTTCAAAACGACACCGGTTCAGCATTGGTATATGCCGCACTGATTCTGGTGCTTTACCGCGAAGGATTATCAGCAAATATATTTATCCTGATGCTCATTTTTGCCCTGCTGTTCATCTTAACACTCCTGCTGGGAAAATACTACATCCTTGCCGGAGTATGGGCGCTTATATTGCTTGTTTTCTGGTTTGTAAGAAAACACCGGCGCAGCATTTTTATGCTTATTGCAGGAGGAATATTGGCCACAGGGTTTATCTTTTCAGTAGACTACGCCTTTGAGAATATTCTGGAGCCCCATCAAAAAACCAGGATCAATGTACTTTTGGGGATTGAACAGGATCTGCGGGGTGCCGGATATAACGTACACCAGTCGAAGATTGCCATTGGCTCAGGAGGTTTTGCGGGGAAAGGCTTTTTGCAGGGCACACAAACAAAATTCGACTTTGTGCCGGAGCAAAGTACCGATTTTATCTTCTGTACTATTGGTGAGGAATGGGGCTTCCTGGGTACAACAGTGGTGATTCTGCTCTTCCTGGCTCTTCTTATCCGTATTGTTATGGTTGCCGAGCGACAGCGATCATCATTCAGCAGGATTTATGGCTATGGCGTGGCGTCCATACTCTTTTTCCACTTCACCATTAACATAGGCATGACCATCGGGTTAGTCCCCGTCATTGGCATCCCGCTACCATTCTTCAGCTACGGAGGGTCTTCTTTATGGGCCTTCACGGTGTTGTTGTTTATTTTCATTAAAATGGACTCCTACCGGCTGGATTTGTTGTAATTGGGTATTGGGATGCTTAGCAAATTAGTCTTCCAAAATCTGCGAAGCGTATTTCTCCTGACTTTGACAGTTAATAACTCTAAACCATATAAGCACCACAAAATCAATAATATATGAAAATTGTATACTTATTTTGGGTGGCGCATTGAAAAGAATAAGGAACACGGAGTTTCAAGGAGTACACACGGAGGTCCACGGAGTTTTAGTGCTGCATTATAAACCTAATGCTCCTAATAATCCTGATCCTAACCCTTAGTGTACAGTCTATGCCCAATATAATTTTCTTGTAATATCATTAGTTACATACAATGATTCGCTGTGTTGGTGTTTTTAAATACAATAACCATTGAAAAAGAACCCATTCAATACTAAAAAGACCTGCATTCCTCCGTGAAACCCTGTGCTTCCTCGGTGAAACTCAGGTACGCCATGAGGCGTGCGTTTAAATATAATAATTAAATACCCGGTAG
>CAZQNY010000037.1:0-25654 GCA_964594665.1 uncultured Bacteroidales bacterium | reverse complement strand
TCGCGGAGAAGCAAACCATGAAACACACGAAAACCATTATTTCCCATTTCTTCACGAAGCCCCTTATCCTTTGCGAGTATTTCCATACATTTCTGATATTCCTCAGCTGAGGAATACGATAATCCACAATTTGCATTGTGGATTAATTGCATTTGGGGTTCGCAGTTCGAAACAATTATTGGTTTCCTTCCAAACATATACTGATATATTTTATTTGCAACACCTGACTCATGCTGAGCATTCTTAACCAACGGTGATAAGCATACATCAATTTCACTCAAGTATCTAACTAACTCAGAAACATCAATCCATGGAATATACTCAACAGCATCACTAATTTTAGGATCCTTTATCATTTTTGAAAACTCATTCCTATCTGCTTTATCAACTGGCCCTACTATTAATAAACGAACATTTTTATTAGATTTAAAAACATTCTCAAACACCTTTAATGTAGTAAAAATACCACGTCTTTCAGCAACTGCACCAAAATAAAAGAAGGTCACTATATCACATTGTTGTGCTTGATATTCAACTTTAAACGATTCAAACTTCCGAAAATCTATTACATTAGGAAATACTGCAATATTCTTTGGCATTAAAAAATCATATCTCTCTAGCAATACAGACTTAAATTGCTCCGATAAAACAATGATTCTGTCAGGATATTGAAGATACTTCTTTTCCTTAATTTTCCACCGAAAAGGCCTTACCAACATTTTCCTAAAAAATCCCTTTGTCCAGTTATAAGAAGTAATTGCCACAGGGTAATTCTCATGAAGGTCTAAAATAAAGGGAACGTTCTTATTACTTCGTTTTATTCCTTGAAAAACAGGCCTTGACATATATAAATCATGCGTATGTATTAGTTGTAAATTATGCCTTTTTATAAACCCTGACACATGTCTGGCCCAGACAACATTATACAATGGAAAGCTGTTTAATAAAAAAAATAATCCATCTTTAATCCGTCTTGGAAGATAGATACAATCAATAACAACGTCATCAATATCTTCAGTTTTTTCTCTTTGAAAGCAAACACATAAAACATATACATGAAACCCGTTATCCCGCAGTAACTCTACTTCCCTTCTTACACGGATATCATGAAAAAAATCATTATCAACTATTACACCTACTTTCATATTAGTACTATTGCATTTTTACTCCAATTCAACCAACAGGTTTATCAATGCTTTACATAAATAATAGCGAGAAAAAGATAATAATAAAGTATTTGTTTTCTTCGAAAGATGAATATCATAAAAATCTCTTATCTCCACCTCATCCTCAAAACCTACCATCACTCCTGATTGAGTATCCTTCAACACCCTTGCTGCATCGCCATCCTTTGGGCCGATGCCCAGCACAGGAGTTCCACTGGCAATATATTCAAACAACTTTCCCGTAAGTATCGCCTTTGCATTGGGCGTATTATTCACCGGCAAATACAACAAATCAGCAGAGCGTAAAAGTCCTCCTATCTCCTCATGCGGCACATACGGCACAAAACTGACAATATCCATTAAGCCGTTACGCTCCACCGACTCCCGCACAGCAGCGTCATTTTTCCCGATAAGCTCCACAGAAAGCTCCTTCGAAAAAGACCCATCATCCTTCAGGTGCTTTATTGCCTGCCAGAAATTCTCATGGTTCCTGTCGCTGTTCATGGCCCCGACATGCCGTATCACAAACTTGCCTGGATCCTTGTCTACTGCCACTCCGCTATCACTGATATCATCCGGATCATAACCATTTGTGATCACATCAACGCTTCTGCCACCAAGAGTTTCCAGCTGGCGGGCACTCTCCCACCCGATCGTAACCACTCTGTCGGCGCTTTGTAATACCTTACGTTCCATACGGTGATGCCTGCGGTCGGCATACCGTGTTAAACGCAGCTGGTTGTAAAAATCTATGCCTGTCCACGGGTCACGAAAATCCGCTACCCAGGGGATATTCAACTTTTTTTTAAGCCCGAGACCAATGAGATGCATGCTGTGCGGCGGTCCTGTGGACACAATAACATCTACAGGATGAGCTTTCAGATAATAAGAAAGATATTTGACCGAAGGGCGTATCCAGAACCTTCGTGCATCAGGAATAAAAAGGTTACCACGGATCCATACCGCAATTTTATCCTTCAGCCCTGGCTTGCGGCCCTCATCCAGAAATCCTGCATTCACTTTTTCATCTTTCCCTCGGCCGGTAAACCGCTTATAAAAGCTATATGGTTCCGATATAGGTTGGGTAATAACCTCACATTCCGCCGGGATATCCTTTCCAAGGGTATCATCGATGGCGGGAGCTTCCGGGTTTGAGGGTGTATAAACCACCGGCTGCCATCCATTTGAAGGCAGATACTTGCTGAACTTCAACCAGCGCTGCACTCCTGCACCTCCGCTGGGTGGCCAGTAATAGGTGATTATAAGTACACGTTTCATTATTCCTTTTCCGGTTGAACTTTACGTTTCCGAAATTCAGTAAAAACATAGCCTGCAAGCATCAACAACAACAAAATGCTGCCAGTCCATGCAAGGGCCTCACCGGTGCGATACGAAGAAGGCTCAAAACGCCACTCAACCTTATGACTGCCTCCCGGAAGGAGCATCCCCCGAAGCACATAATTGGCACGAAAATACGGGTATTCCTCACCATCAACATAAGCTTTCCAGCCCTTGTCATAGTATATCTCTGAAAAAACAAATACCTGATCACGGCGGCAACTGTACTCATATACCAAATGGTTTGGTTCATAGGATGTCAGTTCTATTGTCGCTGTGGTATCCTGTCCCGGACGAAAACTTTCGAGCAATGAAGCAAACCGCTTATCCACAAGGGCCTCTACAGAGGGCTCTATGCGGTTCAGTTCGGTGATTTCCTGATCAGCGTTCTCAACAATCGTGACATTCGCCACAGGCCAGGCATTTCCATAAGCATGAATATTCTCAATAGCCTCGGTTGCAGGGTTATAGATAAAATATCGCGTATTGAGCATATTCACCACTTTCATCTCCTGCATAGCAACACTTACTGCCAGTGAGTTGGGCTGTTTCTGCAGAATTCCGATAAAACGCTCCAGCTCCGGAGACAAGTGGTTATCAATAAGTTCCTGATATCGACGCAGCTTGGCACCATGATAGCCGCCAACTGACTGATGATAGAAACTCGTTTTGGAGTCATTAAACGGATTATTAAGGTTTAAAACCCGATAAATATCTTTATCCTTCAGAATGGATTCCGAAGCCTTCGAAAGAGGGATCTCATTACGCATCTGGCGTTTGGAAACAAAGTTTTCACTATTAAGATAACGTTTGTTTACCGGCGCCATATCAGCGATAATAAACACAGCCAATAGAGGAATAAAGAACTTCCCGGAAATCTTCTTGACAGAAAAAAGATATACAGTACCGGCGCCAAGCAGCACAAAAATCACTGTTCGCCATGCATCGGCTCTGAAGATGGCCATGCGTGCCTGCTCAATATTATCGATAAACGGTTGATATTCGGCCGATAACGATTGAAACATTGCAAGTTCCTGCTGGCTGAAAAAATCGAAAAATGTTCCGGGAATTACTGCGAAGATAAGGGCAATACCACCTGTAAGCAATAGCGCTGCAGGAAAGGCTCTGCGACGTGATTTAAGAATACCGGGATCGTCAAAAAGTTTCTTTACGGCCATAAAAGCCAGAAGTGGCATGGTAAACTCAGCAATAACGAGTGTCATTGAAACAGCCCGGAATTTATTGTAGCCCGGAAGATAATCGAGCATAAGGTCTGTGAACCACATCATATTTTTACCCCAGGCAAGCATAAACGATAATATCGTTGCCGTCAACAGCCACCATTTATATTTACCATCAACAATAAATAACCCCAGAATAAAGAGGAAACAAATAATGGCACCAATATATACAGGCCCGGAAGTAAAAGGCTGATCTCCCCAGTAATGGTTAATCTGATTTTGTGCAAAGGCCTGCCGGAACTGAGGATCTACCTTTTCCATAGCCTTATCATTGGCAGCAAGAAGACCTGTTCCCCCACCTTTTACATTTGGAATAAGGACACTCCAGCTCTCTCCCAAACCATAGCTCCATTGCGTTGCATAGTCCTTATCAAGGCCGGAGGTTTTATTTTCCATATTCATGGTCAGCTCCGACTTACCACGAATGGATTCCTTACCGTATTCGTAGGTTGTAAGGAGGTTGGTAGCATTCATCAATACAGCAATTACGACACCTGCAGCAAGGATAAGAGAGCGTCCAAGGAATATCTTTATTTTCTTTTCACGGATATAATCCACAAATTCAAAAATGACATAAATTACCAGCAGCAACATCAGATAATAAGTAATCTGCAGGTGATTAGTGGTTAGTTCGAGGGCAAGGCCCAGAGCAAAAAGAACACCACCAAGCCATTTATTTTTGCGGTAGGTTATAAGCACTCCGGCGGTAACAAGAGCCATAAAGGCAATGGCATGCACTTTTGAGTTATGCCCGGCTTCAATAATTATAAAAAAATAGGATGAGAAGCCAAAGGCAAGGCCTCCCACAAAGCTGAGCCAGGGATTAACACCCAGGGCCACAAGAAGCACAAAAAAGCCCACAAACAGCAAAAAAACCTGCCAGATGGGCGTTGGAAGCCCCAAACGCAACACCTTATCAACTTTACGGCCCATATTGGCTTTGGAAATCATGGAAATCTGATAGGCCGGCATTCCGCCAAACATCGAGTTTGTCCATAAGGCTTCATCGCCTGTTTTCTCACGGTAATCAACAATTTCCTTCGACATACCCTTGTGATTGGTAATATCACCCTGTCGTAACTTCTTTCCTTCCAGAACAGAGGGAAAATAAATAAAACAAATCACCAGATATATCACAATAGCAGCAATAAACGGAGTCAACTTTCGAAATGAAAAACGATTCATAAGCGTACGCTTTGGTATGGTTAGTTACTTGTTATTCATCTACTTCTTCATAATCAACATATTCCGCACTTTCAGCATTAAATTTCTGCTTCGTATCGGAAGATCGCCGAATATGAACATCGCCTTCTTTTCCCGATGGCGGGCGGGCGTCAGGGTTTTGCTGATAATATTTTTCTTTCTCTTTCTTCACATAATTATTTGCCATTAATGGCAAAATAAGCCTGCCCAGAAGGCGGAATAACAGGTAAAAGAAAAGGATAAAAAATATAAATCGTATTAGTCCCATAATAATAATGTAAGAAATCAAAAGTACAAATTTATAAGCAGTGTATCGCGTTCTTTAACGTTAAATCACAAAAAAACCGGCATATGGCCGGATACAAAAACAGCCGTCAGCAGAATGCAAACGGCTAATATTTTAAGATCGTATAAAGATCATTAATTACTTTTTGTGAATCTCATCAGATACGGTAAGCACTTTGCGACCCTTAGCTCTTCTGCGGGCAAGCACTTTTTTTCCGTTTACTGATTCCATACGTGATCTAAATCCGTGTTTATTCTTCTTCTTACGTACCGATGGTTGAAATGTCCTTTTCATTGCTCTTCAAATTTGGACTGCAAAATTAGTTATTTTTTTGGCTTCACCAAACTACAGACAAAAAAAGTGCTGCAGAAATTCATTTTTTAAACCTCTGCAGCACACAAATTCTTAAAATTCTATTTCACGGGAATATTTTTCAGTGTTTCTACAAGAAAATCCCAGAATTTCTCTACTGTGCCAATATGAACTTTTTCATCAGGGCTGTGAGGGAAACGGATTGTTGGTCCAAATGAAATCATGTCCCAGTTAGTGTAAACAGCACCCAGAAGGCCACACTCCAGACCTGCGTGAATAGCTTTGATTTCAGGAATCTTACCAAACTTATCGTTATAGACATTCTGCATCACTTTAAGGATATCCGAGTCCGGATCAGGTTTCCATCCCGGGTACTCCCCATCAAAAACAACCTCAGCACCGGCAAGCGTAAATACACTGCCTATCATATTGGTAAGGTCTGTTTTTGCTGTATCCACAGAACTACGCAGCAGACAACATACGATCACCTTTTCACCTTCTGTTTTCACAATTGCCAGGTTTGTTGAAGTTTCAACGGTTCCCGGCATGCTGTCGCTCATACGAATAACACCATTGGGGCATCCATAAACGCCGAGGGTCAGTTTCATGGCTGTATCAGCATCCATAACATAATCAGGCATCTCTGTATCGGCAACTTCCATTTTAAGGTACGGTTCAGTACGGCTAAGCTCTGCTTTATAGATGCATTCATATTCTGCAACGCACTTTTTAAATGCCTCAACATTTCCTTCCGGAACAAGAACAGTAACAAAGGCTTCACGAGGGATTGCATTACGCAAACTACCACCTTCGATATCTGCTATACGGATCGCATGTTTTTCAATCGCATGTTTCAGATAGCGAAATGCAAGTTTATTGGCATTTCCACGTCCCAGGGGAATATCCATACCGCTATGACCGCCTTTAAGACCGGTAATAGCGAGTTTCATGGCTTTCATTCCTGCCGGCACTTCTTCTTTTTTGAAAGAAAAGTCAATATTTGCATCAATACCACCGGCACAGCCAACATAAAGCTCACCTTCATCCTCAGAATCCATATTGATAAGTATATCGCCCTGGAGCATTCCTGTTTTCAGGTTCGAAGCACCAGTCATACCTGTTTCTTCATCCATGGTGATAAGAGCCTCAATGGGGCCGTGAACCAATTCTTTATCGGCAAGCACTGCCATAGCTGCTGCTGCACCAATACCATTATCAGCTCCCAGTGTAGTTCCGCGGGCTGTCACCCACTCACCATCCACATAAGCATCAATAGGATCCTTCGTGAAATCAAAGTCCACATCACTGTTTTTCTGCGGAACCATATCAATATGGGCCTGCAGAATAACGCCCTTGCGGTCTTCCATGCCGGGAGTGGCAGGTTTCCGAATAATCACGTTACCAACTTCATCGACAATGGTTTCCAGACCAAGGCCTTCACCAAAAGATTTCATATATGCAATAGCCTTCTCTTCATGCTTTGAGGGGCGTGGAATCTGTGTTAATGCATAAAAGTTTTCCCACAATGCGGCGGGTTTCAGATTTTTTATTTCTTCACTCATTATATATATTTTTTAAAATTATAAAAAAGAGCCCGAAAGCTGTATTTATAAACACAGTTTCCGGGATATTATTGCATCTTTTGCAGACTTAATAGTTAAGCATCACGGGCATTACGAGCATAAGAATATCCTCTTCAGGAATGTCTGAGTTCTCGGGATAGAGTATTCCTGCACGATTGGGGGCTGACATTTCCAGGCGAACATCTTCTGTTTCAAGGTTATTGAGCATTTCTACCAAAAAACGGGAATTAAAACCAATTTCCATATCCTCACCCTGGTATGAACACTGCAGGCGTTCTTTTGCTTCATTGCTAAAATCAACATCCTCAGCAGAAAGTGAAAGCTCCAGTCCTGTAATTTTCAAACGCACCTGATGGGTTGACTGATTGGCGAAAATAGATACACGCCGCAGTGCCGACAGGAATGACAGGCGGTCAACAGTAAGCACATTAGGGTTCTCGGCGGGTATTACGGCATTGTAATTTGGATATTTCCCATCAATAAGCCTACATACAAGATTAAAGTTCAGGAACGTAAAAAATGCATTGGAGTCATTGTATTCTACTTTTACTTCAAAATCGTCAGAAGCCATAATATTCTTCAGCTGATTAAGCGGTTTACGAGGCAGAATAAAGGAGATATTACCTTCACCCCTTACATCGGTACGGCGGTATTTCACCAGCTTATGGGCATCGGTAGCCACGAAGGTTACATCATCAGGGGTAAGTTCAAAAAGCACACCTGACATCACCGGGCGCAATTCATCATTTCCGGTAGCAAAGATCGTTTTGGTAATAGCCCTTGCAATAGCTTCTGAAGGGATATTTACGGTTTGCGTATCTTCAGCAGCAGGCTTCTGGGGGTACTCATCGTGCTTATGGCCTGAGAGTTTAAATTTACCTTCTCCGGCAGTCAACTTGATTCCCATGGTTTCCTGATCTGCTTCAAACTGAAGGGGAACATCCGAGAACGTTTTCAACGTATCCAGAAGGATTTTGGCAGGAACGGCCATGATGCCGGGCTCCTCAGCTTTATCAAGGGGTATGGTTACTGACATTGTTGTCTCCAGGTCGGAGGCAGTAACCACCAGATTTTCACCCTGTAACTCAAAAAGAAAATCATCAAGTATAGGCAATGTATTACTTGAATTGATAACACCACTTATAGCCTGAAGGTTCTTCAACAAGGTAGTACTACTTACAATAAACTTCATATCTATCTGTTTTTCAATTTATTACAATACATAAAGAGTAAATCCGTACAGATTTACTTTTCGCTATGCTAATGTATAAAAATTATCCTCTTAATATTCAGATATTGTTGACATCTTTTCAACAAATGACGACATTTTGTTTGGCGTCGATATGATATACTGATATGGCTCCAGATTAGGTCCGCCATCAACCTTCTCTTTTTTTAGCTTTCGATTCTTATCTTTTGTTGAAATTATGGCTTCATTAAATTGCTGATTAGAACTTATAGCCTGCATGATACCGCTCATATAATTAAAATAATACCAGGCAGAATTTTCTACACGTAAAAAGATATTTATGGCATCGCCCGTGTTACGACGAACAATCTCAACATATCCCTCCACATATTTATTTATTTGCCGTTTACCTATTTTTGCTACCCCAAGAGGTCCGGTAGAAATAAATGATCGTGTGACAGGGTTCCAGGTAAATTTCAAATCAGAAAAAAGCATTGTAACATCCAATGCATCAGGATAACGCCGAATAGTGCCATACAGATCGATATCACTTTTCACCCTTTCCCAGGCCTTATCGTCATTAACCATCATGCGCATACTGTTCTGAAAAATATTGGCTGAGAGGCTCACTCCGGGAAGTTCTGCTTCCATCAAATCACGACCCATAGCAGTTAGAGCATCATCATTAAAAAAGAAATCCAATGCCATAAGCACCTCAAAACCTGTGGAATCAGGAATAATATAATGTGCCGCTTTGCCATAATTATTCATTTCCACACGGGGGTATTTCACACCAAAATCAATTGCCCCACAGCCATCAAGAACACACCTGCGTACATTAAGATTTACGTAATTCCCATTCAGGGGATAGTTTTTATAACGCACACTATCCCTGATACGGTATTCTTCTGCAATGTTGTCGTAAGTCATATCACCTGTAGCACGAAGCAAAAAGAAATCAGTGGATTTTCTTAATTTGCTAAAGAAAACAGGATAGACCTTATTTGACACCGTTTCAAAGGCCAGCCCGGTGTAAACCCGCTTGTTTTTTATATCCACCAGAGAGTCGTGCGAAGGAATGGAAACATTTTCCGGATCAATGGGCTTATTAACTTTCACCCAGGTTTCATCCTCATAACAATCCTGACGGATGCGAAAACCGCCGTCAAAGTTCAAAAACTTCTCATTTCCTGTGAGTGTGATATCACCTGAAAAATCAATCACCGGGCTTACGGGAAAAGGTCTGTTAATCGGAATATTTGTCTCCGCAGTAATGGAACCACTCTTATTAACACCCAATGAGTTAAAATCAAGCTTATGTGGATCGCCAAAATCATCCAGATAATCATATGAGCCGGTTCCGGAAATATTGTTTTTACCTTTTATGGTAACATTTGCATCATAAATTGTATGGTATTTATTTTTAGCATCAGTGATAATAACGGCATCCGAAAGAGGAGATAATTCGGCATCCTTAAAAATGGTCACCAGTCCATTTCCCGGAAACAGGGCACCATCGCCGATACGAATAAGCTTTACATCACGGGCACTGATAACGTTTTCCGCCAGATCGTATTGAGCCTCAAGGCAGAAAAACTTCAGGGAATCTTGTTTGGGATGCAATGAAACAAACTCAGATCCTGAAAAATCAATATCCATAAGCTGGTCGTAACGCAGAGTATCAAGGCCTTCCATCTTCATGGCAATATTGTTGCGCAGATCGACTCTGTTCTTCTCCATATCCCAGTCGAATTCATCCATAAAACAGGCAAATTTATTCACCGGGAACTTTACTACTGAGCCCTTGCCATGAGTACGAAAGAGACCTTTTTTCGTAGTAAAATTAATAGACGAGCTATATACGTATGTTGATAATGCAAGCCCCGTTTCATCCAGGGTTTTAAGTTCAAGGGTTGTTGTATCGGTCTCAAAACGGTCGGAATAAAAGGTAAATCGGTTGGATTGCATTTCCGCATACCCAAAAGAGGCAAGGCCATCACCCATAAGCCTGTCGGGGGAATAGGTCAGCTGACCATCAAAACCAAGCTGCCCTCCATACATATCAAAGAAATCACCTTCTTCATTGCGTATGTACATGGCGTCTTCATAGGGCATCCATAGTACATTTGAAGGTGGCACCTGCACCTGCGGGTACTCCACATCACTGATCAACCGATCAATAAACATCGTATCAATAGTTGTTGACATGGAGTCGGGGTAGAAAATAAAATCATCGGATGCCAGGTTCGAAGTCAAAAATTCCAGTTTCCCCGACCCTCGCAGGCCCTCATTACTCAACCTCAGTTGATCATAAAACTTACCCTTACCTTCATAGACAGGATATCCTGTGTCAGGAACAGGCATTTCAAAACCCAACGAGTAATCATTCTGGATTTTTAAAGGCTGCCTGATATCAGGAAAAATACCGGCGCTATTAAGCTTTCCGGTAAAACTCAACTCGGAGGGCACAAACGTATTCAAGCTATCAAAAGTGAAAGGATCTACAGTATAATAAAAATCCTTTCGGTTATAAATTCCATCATGGATCTTGGAATCATCGTAATAAACAAATGCCTTATCGAGGTTTGTAAAAATCGGATACTGAGGATAATCTTCAAGTCCACTTTTATTAAATGGCATATCAATAAGCAGGAATCCATTTAAATCCTGGATTGCAGTTTGTACTTTTTGCAGCCTGGGGTTGCCATAACGGTCTTTCTCTTCTGTGCGCACCATAAAAGTCAACGAGTCAATCTGAGGCATATTCAGGCGGAAGGTATCGTACTCAAAAGAGCAGCTGTCGGCATAAAAATCCAATAAACCTGCGCGAATCAAACCGGTAAAGGTAAAATCACGGTCTTTCTTTAATATCAGCTCTGTCCTGTTTGGGTAAAGCATTACATTTTGTGAGTCGCTAAGGAAAACATGAGCCACACCACGGATTTTCTGGTCAAATGTTGTAAGATCAAGCTCACCATGGTTAATATTTTTCACATTTGAAGTAATGGAGATCACATCATAATCGCGTTTTTTATTCTTTGCTTCAAGAAAATCAAACAACTTATCCTTAACCGTAATCTTATCATTTTCAAGGTTATAATCCAGGAAGCCAAAATTGGCAAGATTTATCAACACTGCTTTTGCCTGCTCGCGGGGTTTACGCCAGAATTCCGCGATTTCATAAAGATAAAAGGAATCGTATCCTGTTTTTCGGGTATAATCAGTAATAACCACCAGCGGATGAAGCTCATTTAACACCTGGAGATTCAGAAACCTGTAATCGGTAAAGTAGTTCCACGACTCAAAGCCTGCCGATCCTTCATTGTTCAGGGATTTTGCTGCCTGCAGCTCCATCTCATCCTTATCAATATTCCACGACAAAACATCGTAATACATATCCATCTCATGGAACGAATCAAAGAACGGACTCTGGGAGGTACCATCGCGACCGCGGGAAAGCGTGAGTGTACGACTGTCATTCATATACGAAAGGCTGACATTCGGATGATACACCGAATCACGGTCGTAATAAAACACCACGTACGCATTTTTTGCAAATAAACGGTCTTTACGGATCGCAAAACGCCTGGAGGAGAGTGTCATAAAAGGCTTACCATCCTTATCAATTTGCAACAGTGCATCCTTATACTCATTCCCTGAGCCGATGATCCGTGATCCTTCCATGGTAAAACCACCTTCATAGTCAATACCCTTAAAAACGTTCCTGATAGGAATACGTACATCATAGGATATAAACTGAGGATAGGTAGCCTTTTCGGGAATTACATCAGCGAGAACCTTTTCATTAAGCTTCCCATAAAGCTTTTTGCTGCCAAATAGTGCACGGTGGCGGAATGTCACGGTATCCAGTGAAAAGGTAACCGTATTCATATCCAGGTTGTAGGCCTGAAATATTGCAAAAACACTATCCGGGTCAAAGCCTGCGCGTTCCCAGGTAATCTTTCCTTTTTCTCCCTTCCATTGGGATCTGTTGAAATAATATACGCCTTTGGAGTCATAAATGACCGTGCTGTCGCGGTTGGCATATCCCTTAAGGGTCACATCATCGAAAATCAGCTGTGGCTCCGGATGAGCAACAATGCGGTACTCACCCTCAGCATGCCAGTCGGTAACGCGGTTACTGTTCAGGGAGTTGGATTCAAAAAGATTCTTCCATTTTCCCAGCTCTTCAACATACTTACGCATATTTCGCTGAGTAAGCCAGGGTTCCAGCGCCATCAGCCATTGCTGAAAGTTCTCTTTTCCCGGCTGCAGGGTATAAAGTGCTTCCATTGTTGCGAGGTAATCAGCAAAATGAGGCACCGGACGCATCCCGGCAGCATCCATACGATTCATTACCGAAACAGTAAGATCTTTATACTCCTGATCAAAAGTTGGTAAATCCCAAACCTCCTTTAAACGGTTTGTTATCTTTCTGATTTCCGTTTTTGGTGGTTTATCACGGCCCTGATAATTATCAAAATAATCCCATACCTGCTCAATAAACGTGGCACTATCGGCAGTAAATACCGGCTCTTCCGCCTCCTGAGCAATAACAGGAATAAAAAACACCGTCAATAAAAAACACGTCAGAAAAAAATTCCGCATAAGGAAATATTTATAATTACAACTTTTTAAACCCCGCTGCAACCCAGCGATTTGCCGACTGGGCTGAGATAAATTCAAGCCCAATCGACTCTGCTTTTTGTTTTATCACAGAAAGATCCTCTTCATAAAAACCACTCATCCAGAGCTCTCCAGCCGATGCAAGAACATCCACATACTTATCCATGTCGTTAAGAAGTATATTCCGGTTTATATTGGCTAAAATAAGGTCGAAAGTACGACCGGGAAGTAAAGAGGCATCACCGAGGAGTACCTCAATATCTTTCAGGTTATTGCGCTGAACATTCTCAAGGCTGTTTTTCCAGGCCCATTCATCGTTATCAATAGCCGTAACAGAAACAGCGCCTTTCAACGCAGCAAGAATGGCAATAACCCCGGTACCGCAACCCATATCCAATACGCGGAGGCCATTAACATCCTTTGAAGAAACCACCTCAAGAATCTGGCGTGTGGTATCATGATGTGCGGTACCAAACGACATCTGTGGCTTGATCTCGATATCGTATTCAAAATCAGGATCCGGGTCATGAAACGGGGCTCTGATGCGTACGTTCTCATCAACAAGAACATCCTCATAACTCTTCTCCCATTCTTCGTTCCAGTTGCGATCCTGTATTAATTCCGCAGATACAGAAACCTGAAAAAACTGTTGCACGGATGCAACAGTTTCTTCTAAAGTTTCCTTATCATAATCCTTTTCAGGGATATAAGCTTTCAATTCAGGATCTTCCTCTACAAAGCTCTCATATCCTATATCGGCGAGCTGCGCAATAAGCACATCCTTTCCCGATTCAAAAGGGTCAATCTTAAGTGTACATTCGTAATAATTCATTCGCCAGGTTTAAAAACTATGAATAATAGCGGCAAAATCCTTAGCCTTTAATGAGGCACCACCAATTAATCCACCGTCTACATCTTTATTGGCAAAAAGTTCTTTTGCGTTGGAAGGTTTGCAGCTACCGCCATAAAGGATTGTAGTATTTTCAGCAACCTCATTATTATAGGCTTCCACAATAAGCGAACGGATAAAGGCATGCATCTCCTGAGCCTGCTCCGGGCTTGCGGTTTTGCCTGTACCTATAGCCCATACGGGTTCATACGCAATAACAATATTGGCAAAATCCTTTTCCTCCAAAGAGAGAATTGTATTTTTCAACTGGCTTTTAACCACCTCAAAATGCGATTCACTTTCACGTTCTTCCAGCACTTCACCGCAGCAGAAAATAGGCTTTCGGCCATATTCCAGCGCCTTATTTACTTTTTCCAGCAGGGTAGCATCATCTTCGCCAAAATACTTTCTACGCTCGGAATGACCAATAATGGCATACTTCACTTCCAGTTTTTTCAACATTGCAGCAGAAATCTCGCCGGTATAGGCGCCGTCGTCAAACTGACTAACATTCTGTGCTCCGGACTCAAAGTTGGCCTCTTGCGTATAATCAACGGCAAGCTCAAGATAAAGGTAAGGAGGACATATTACGACCTCACAATTTTCAGGTTTATTCTCATCCAGCAATTCTGCCAGTTCATCCATCAGCTCCTCAGCTTTTTCAAAATCGAGGTTCATTTTC
The DNA here is from genome assembly GCA_964594665.1 of uncultured Bacteroidales bacterium. Taxonomy (GTDB): domain Bacteria; phylum Bacteroidota; class Bacteroidia; order Bacteroidales; family BM520; genus BM520. Next base: position 11,139 of record CAZQNY010000037.1, on the reverse strand, counting down.
CAGTTCCCCGCAACAATATTTTTTCTCATAACAATTGGTTTAAAATTCAAAATTAGTTCAAAAATAGCGTTTTAGCTTCCTCAAAGGAAGGTATTTTTCTCCAGTGCCATTTTCCGAGAACCACCGCATCCTGCAGCAGAATAAGCCCCGGATTGGCGCGAACAACGGTTTTCAATGCAATATCATCGGCACGGAAGATCTCCTCCTGAAAGCCGGTTTCTTCTCTAAAGGCTGCAATTTCATCCTCATCACTGGAGGTAAGCAGTATAAAGCCACAACCATAGGTATTACATTCTTCTGCCAGTTTTAAAATGTCATCCATCGCCTTTTGATTGAACTCGCTCAACGTCCAGGAAACCATAACAAATTGTGGATCAGGGCTTTCCACATACCCGGAGGTAACATCATTGCCATTGCTGTCTTCAAAGGAAAGGTCATGCAGCTGTCCTTTATTGGGATCATAAACCCGCTGGCGGACAAATTCCCAGCTATTCATCCATTGCTGGTCGTCCCAGGGTAAATCCTCCGAACGATACTCTTTTTCAACTCCGGTACTGTCATTTCGGTAAACAAGATAGTATTCCACAGGCTGAGGATTCTCCGGCACCATGCGTCTTCCAACCTTCCAATCCCGGAAATCCACTACAGGCAGGTTGTAATAATTATAAAACTCAAAGCCAAGGAATATAACAGCGGCAACAATCAGCATATTCCACTCCACTTTGGGGAAGAAAAACGGCTTCGACTTTCGCATACTAAAAAGCAGTACAAGCACAAATGCATCAATAGTCAGGTTCTTATAGAATGTCTGCCAGTTACTTAGTATCAGAGCTTCACCAAAACAGCCACAATCGGGCACTACATTATACATGGCATCCATATAAGTAGTGAAAGTAAATACCCCCATCATCAATGCGGTAAGGATAGTCACAAGCTTTGGTTTTAGCTTAAAAAGCAGGCCAACGCCAAGGAGAAACTCCACGGCATTCATTAAGAACGACTGGTATATTGCCATAGGCATAGCCCAGTCGGAGCCATAGGCAATATAGTAATCCTCAACTTTATACATGGTTCCCAAAGGATCCACCCCTTTGGTAAAGCCTGAATAAATAAACAGCAACCCCAGCAGGGTTCGGCAATAATTTATCATTGCAGCAGGAAACCTTTTACGGTAAATAAACAGCAATACATAAAGGAGGCCATAACCAACCAGGAAGAAAATATTCAGTTTGGGGAGAAAATAAACCATCACAGCGGAACCTGTGAGGAGTAGCGTAATAAATAATGCCAGAATTCCGGGCATTCTTTTTTCGCGTTTCATGGTATTCAAAGTTTTTCTGTTATTCGTCTTCAGTTTCTGCTTCCATAAGTTTTATCAAAGCAAAAACAGCATAATTGATTATATCAAAATAACCTGCATCAACGCCTTCTGACACCTGTGTATCTCCATCATTATCCTCAATCTGTTTTATGCGTAAAAGTTTCATAAGGATAATATCGGTCAGCGAAGAGATCCGCATATTGCGCCAGGCTTCACCATAGTCATGATTCTTGTCCATCATAAGCGCCTTGGCATCATGAAAATACCGGTCGTAATATTCCAGTGCCATGTTAGCAGAAAGATCATCATGTTCTGAGACCCCGTTAAAAACCTGCACCAAAGCCATTACGGAATAATTGACAATTCCAATAAACTCAGGGTAAATACCTTCATTGATTTTATGTGTACCTTTGCGCTCAATGCTGCGGATACGGTTTGCTTTGATATAAATCTGATCAGTAAGCGATGAAGGTCTGAGGATGCGCCAGGCGCTGCCATAATCTTCTGCTTTGGCCTTATAAACCGCTCGGCAACGGTCGATTATCTGATCATACTGAAGTGAGGTATTCTTGTTCATATGCAGCGTAAACAGGTCATTTTTAACAAGGGCTAAAGATATGGAAATTTCCGCAATATTCAGGGCACGTGAAGAGGTTAATAAAGGCAAACACGTCAACCCGCTGATCATGGGCATTTTAAACCTCACTCCTGACTCCTTTTACGATGGAGGACAACACCAGGGCACAGCCAATGCAGTCAGGCATGCGCAACACATGCTTGCCGAAGGCGCCGACATTATCGATCTTGGTGCAATATCCACACGCCCGGGGGCAAAAACCCTTCATGCCGACGAAGAATGGAACCGCTTAAAAGAGCCCCTCCGGCACATCAGAAGAAAATTTCCTGATACGCTAATCTCTGTGGATACCTTCAGGGCTGATGTGGCAGAAAAAGCTATCGGTGAAGGTGCTGATATCATCAACGATATCTCCGGCGGTACCATGGATAACAATATGTTTGATGCCGTAGCAAATACTAATGTTGCGTATATCCTGATGCACATTCTGGGAACTCCGGAAACAATGCAACAAAACATTAATTATAAAAATGTTACGGATGAGGTACGATTCTTTTTTAAAGAAAAATGCCAAAATCTCGAATCAAAAGGGTTTAATAAAATTATCCTCGATCCCGGGTTTGGATTTGGAAAAACAATAGATCACAATTACAAATTGCTTGACAACCTTCCTGAACTTCGTATTAATAACTATCCTGTTTTAACCGGCATCTCGCGGAAGTCGATGATTAACAAAGTACTGCAAACAACACCTGAAGAAGCATTAACAGGAACTATTACGCTGAATACCGTTGCACTTCTTCGCGGCACGGATATTCTTCGTGTTCATGATGTGAAAGAAGCAGCTCAGGTAAGATCTATTGTGAATGCTCTTCACCATGCGGCAACGCTTCAAATCTAAAACTTCTGTATCTTTGTCAAAACCGGAATTATGAATGTCATGCAGCTTGCCATATTAGGATTAAGATTTTGGGATATTATTGATATTCTTCTTGTCGCTGTTATTTTGTATGCTTTATATAATTTTTTACGCGGTACCGCTGCCATAAATATCTTTTTTGGTATTTTGGCAGTTTTCCTGCTCTGGCAGGTTGTCGATGCCCTTAATATGCAGCTCCTCAAAGAGATTCTCGGGGCTTTTGTGAGCGTTGGATTTATCGCTCTTATCGTGGTCTTCCAACCGGAGATCCGTAAATTCCTCCTAATGCTCGGGACCCCCAGTTTTATTCATAAAAACAAAAAAAGGCGCTTCCTCTTCTGGAAATTAAATTATCAAAGTACCGACAGCGTTAGCGTTGATGTTATTGTGGAGGCCTGTACAGCACTATCCAACGATAAAACAGGGGCATTAATTCTTGTTTCACGCAGAAATGGTCTCCGCCAGTATTTACTCACCGGAGAGCAGATTGATGCTGAAATCGGAAGCCAGCTGTTACAGACAATATTCTTTAAAAACAGCCCGCTTCATGATGGGGCCGTTATCATCTCCGGGAATAAAATCGAAGGGGCAAGGTGTATTCTTCCTGTATCAGAAAACAACAAAATCCCTGCTCATATGGGATTACGCCACAGAGCAGCCATTGGTGTTACAGAGGTAACCGATGCACTTGCTATTGTGGTATCGGAAGAAAAAGGAACCCTTTCACTTTGTGAAAACGGAGAAATCTTTGCCGACCTGAAACCGGAACATTTACACTCCCTGCTGATTGAAAAACTTGAAATCACTGTGGGATAATTTTTATCCCTTGTAACATCATGAGTAGACTAAATAACCAGTTACTCCGGCAATAATTTCCGCTTTTCATCCACTTCAGGGTCATTGGGGTGTATTGCATCAAGTGCCTCCAGCACCTGCCGTGCCATATCATTCCGGCCACTGGAAAGATATGTCATATAAAGATTTAGAGCAGCACTCTTCGAACGAGGTTTGATTTTTAAAGCACGTTGATAATTTTTTATGGCATTTGAATAGTCTTTCATATGATAATATGAATTAGCCATATTATAATATCCGTTATGATAAGAAGGGTTTATCCGAACGACCTCCTGATAAGCCTTCACGGCCTGCTCATGATTTCCGCTATCTGCATAATACCCCCCCAGGTTATACCAGCCAATAAGTGCATCAGGCTGTTTTTCAACAACATCCCGCCACATCGTTTCAGTGGTATTCCAAACCCTGTTCCTGTTAATGGTATGAGCCGAAAGAAAAAACAGCCATATTGCAAATACAGACAACAATAAAACACGAACCCCGGAGCCACTTTGCAAGCCTTTCAAAAAATATACACCAAGAATAAAAAAATATCCGATTATCGGGAGGTATACGTAACGGTCAGCAACAATAATATTGCGCGTTGGCATAATCTGCAGTACCATAATAATGTTTGCCACAAAAAAACCTATCCCAAAGTTAACATTCCGGTTTTTTTTCCATTTAAAAATAAAAAATACAATAACTGCGATAACAATGGCGAAACATAAATACCAATACAAAGGCACAGGCTTTACAACGTCCGGATATGGGTAAATTGCGGTCATGCCAACGGGAACCACCAGTTTCCACAGGTAGGTAACAAAAGCCACTGAGGGTAGCACGAGCTGCTCAATAAAGCCAAACGACTTTGCCGGAGTCACAATACCATAGCTGGCCGTTGCCGCAATACTGTTAAGACCCATACCAACACCCAAAAGCAGCCAGGGGAGCTTTTCAAGTAATACCCTCACAGAGAACACATTCCTTCCACGGTAATAATCAATAAATATCAATGAACCAACAATAACCATCGACTGTTCCTTACTTCCGAAAGAAAACAGAAAAGGAATAAATGCAAGTAAAAACCAACGCCACCTTCCTGTATCCACGTACCGGATATACCATATTATGGCAATAAGTGTAAAAAGAGCGTAAAGAGGAATTTTTATTGCCGCCAGCCAGGCAATAGCCTCTGTTTGCATGGGATGGATCGCAAAAAATACAGTTACAAAAAAACTCAGCATATCATCCTTTGTCAACCGCTTTAAAAACACATATACCAACACTACATTGGCAAGATGCAACAACACCGAAGTAAGGTGGAACCAGAATGGATTCAAGCCGTCAATTGCATATACAAGCATCATAACCAGATTCCCGACAGGACTGTACTGACCATGAAAATAGTGGGTAAACCAATAGAAAATCCCATCCCATGAAAGCTCGCGGATACGCACATTGTTAGTCACATACCATCCATCGTCCCAGTTGGTAAACCCGTTATTCAAAGCAGGCAGATATAATAAAAATGTAAGGACAAGAAGTATTGCCATGCGGCAGTATTCGCTGCACCACCATGGAAGCCTCGGGGAAAAGGATTGATTATTCATGGCTGCTGTCAGCGGTTTTATTCTTAATAAAATAGAGTGGTCGGGATTTTGATTCATTAAAGATACGTGCGATGTACTCACCAATAACCCCCAGAGACAGCAGTTGCACGCCACCCAGCAGAAGCACGGTAATCAAAAGAGAGGTCCATCCCTGAATGGTGGCGCCGCAGAAATGTCGTATTATGGCATACAAGGCATATAAAAGCCCCAACAACGAAACCACGACTCCGGCATAGGCAGCCATTCGCAGTGGCCGAGAAGAGAAAGAAGTGATACCATCGATGGCAAAGTGAATCATCCGACGAAACGAGTACTTGGTATGCCCTGCGTTGCGCCGGTCGGCACTGTAATCCACAACATCCTGTTTAAAGCCCATCCATGCCACCAGGCCGCGGTTAAAACGATCGCGCTCAGTAAAAGCATTATAGGCATCCACGGCTTTACGGCTCATCAACCTGAAATCGGCAGCGCCATCTTCAATATGAACTTTGGAGATATGGTTTACCAAACGATAGAAAAAGCGTGATGTACGACGCTTTACAAACCCGGCATCAGCAGTCTCCATGCGTCGCGTATTTACAATTTCAGCACCACTATTATACTTTGCAATTAGCTTTGGAATAAGTTCAGGGGGATGCTGTAAATCACCATCCATGGTAATAACCAGCTCGCCACAGGCATTATGTAACCCCGCAGAAAGAGCCACCTGATGACCAAAATTACGGCTTAAGGAAATACCCCTCACGGAAAAATCCTTTGCATTTAAACTCTCGACTAAAACAAATGTATTATCACGACTCCCGTCATCAACAAATAAAATTTCATAATCCATACCCGTCTTTTTCAATACCGGTATCAGACGATTGTACAGAACATCAATATTCTCTTCCTCATTATAACAGGGAATAACTACGGATAGCCGGGGTTGCGAAGTCATATCAGGTTTCTATTAGACTTCAAAGATACAAAAACAAACGGCAGGAAAAACTATTCGTCTCCCTGACCATTTTCCTGTTCAAACATTTTTATCAGCTCTTCAGGCGTTTTTCCCAGGTTTTTCAACGATAAAGTCACATCATCGGCAAAATCATCCTCAGGATACTGCTCCAGGAAACGTTCGTAAATTTCCCGGGCCTTTTCGGCATTTCCAATATAGTTTTCCCAAATAAAACCTTGCAGGAAAAGACATTGGGAAACCTTACCATATGAGGGGAAATCGGTTTGTATACGGGATAATAAATTCAGAGACAAGGCATAATTGCCGGTATTCATACTTACATCCGATGCTCTGAAAAGATATTCTGCAGAAATGGTATCAGCAGGATACGCTTCAGCATAATCCATATATGCGGCGATCATATCTTCAGCCTGCTGCTGTGACAGTATGCCGGCTTCTTCATTGAAAAGGGTTTTCTCCATTTCAGTAATCTTCTTTTGTACTTTTTTCTCTTCTGATGTACAGGCTGAAAGAATCATCACTGCCAGGAGGCTCAGGAAAAAAAACTTTTTCATAGTATGAATTTTAAATGGTTTATTTACGTTTTCCTTTTTTCTTTTTTGGAAAAATCATTTTGTAATTAACCTTAATATTTCCATTGGAAATATCACTTAACTTCTTACGCAACAATGTTTTACGCAACGAAGACAATCTTTCCACAAAAAGGATTCCTTCAAGGTGATCATATTCATGCTGGATAATGCGTGCAGCAACACCCTCATAGGTTTCTTTATGGAAATTCCAGTCCTGATCGTAATATTCAATATCCACAACAGAAGGTCGGCTCACATCTTCATGTATATCCGGCACACTCAGGCATCCTTCATTGAATAGATACTCATCACCGGTGCGGGATGTAATTTTAGCATTCAGGAAGACCTTTTTAAACCCTTCCAGTTCAGGATTATCCTCGGCATAGGGAGTAGCATCAATAACAAACAGGCGTATGGAACGGTTAATCTGCGGTGCTGCAAGACCAACGCCAATAGTGTGGTACATGGTCTCGAACATATCCTCTATCAGTTGATCAAGGCCTTCATAATCTTTATCAATATCATCGGCAACACGACGCAGAGTCGGGTGACCATAGGCAGTAACAGGTAATACCATAACGTAGCATTTTAAATCTTTCCGTTCATATCCATCCACGACTGCAGGATCAGCGTTGCGCTGATAGTATCAACCAACTCCTTGTTCTGTCGGGCTTTCTTTCCCAGTCCGGCATCGCGCATGGTCTGATGTGCCATCACTGATGTAAATCGCTCATCCATACGGCTTACGGGGATATGAGGAAACGTCTTTTTTAATTTTTTTACAAAAGGATCAACAAAACGGGAGGAATCGGATTTTTCATTTCGAAGGGTTTTGGGCTCCCCGACAACAAAGCGCTCCACGGTGTTTTCCGTAACATAGCGTGTCAGATAGGCAAAAAGATCCTTAACGTGGATAGTCTCCAAACCGGTGGCAATTAATTGAAGCTCGTCGGTAACGGCCAGGCCGACCCTTTTTTGCCCATAATCTATCGCCATAATTCTTCCCATAATCATTAATCTGTTTTGCAAAATTAATCAAATCCTTAACAAACATATATTACCTTTGTTCTTTCTTTTTGACAAAACACCGGAAACGCTTTCTTTAAAGCGTTTCACGAACATTGGATGCCGGTGTTTTGTTGTAATATTCAGATTTGATAATTATGGATGCACGAAAAAAGATCATTGAAGAGGCCTGGAATAACAGGGATTTACTAAATAAAGATACTGTAAAACAAACAATACACGCTGTTATTGAAAACCTTGACAAAGGTATTTTGAGAGTGGCCGCTCCAACAAAGGATGGATGGATTGTAAATGAATGGGTTAAAAAAGCCGTTATTTTATACTTTCCTATCCGCGAGATGAAAATTTCCTCCGCAGGTCCGCTGGAATTTCATGATAAAATGGATCTTAAACATGGATACGATGAGCTGGGCGTTAGGGTTGTTCCTCATGCTGTGGCACGATATGGCAGCTACATTGCAAAAGGTGTTGTTATGATGCCATCGTATGTTAACATTGGTGCCTATGTTGAATCAGGCACCATGGTCGATACATGGGCTACAGTAGGCTCGTGTGCCCAGATAGGCAAAAACGTCCACCTCTCAGGTGGTGTTGGCATTGGCGGTGTACTGGAACCTGTTCAGGCAGCTCCTGTAATCATTGAAGACAACTGCTTTATCGGCTCACGCTGCATCATCGTTGAAGGGGTACGCGTGGGAAAAGAAGCAGTTCTCGGCGCAAATGTGGTCATCACAGGATCAACGAAAATTATTGATGTCACCGGCGATCAACCCGTTGAATACAAGGGATATGTCCCGGAACGATCTGTTGTTATTCCCGGCACGCGACCCAAAGAATTCCCTGCAGGTACCTATAATGTCCCCTGTGCTCTGATTATTGGCAGGAGAAAGCCATCAACAGATTTAAAAACCTCACTGAATCAGGCCCTGCGTGATTATGATGTTATTGTTTAATTTATTTTCATGAAGAAATTTCTAATCATACAAACAGCATCCATAGGCGATGTCATTCTGGCAACAGCATTGCCCGAAAAGCTGCATGAGAAATACCCCTGTGCGCAAATTGATGTGCTTATAAAAAAAGGAAACCATTCGCTGTTTTACAATCACCCTTTTATAACCAATGTTTTGATACGAAACAAAGCATTGGGCAAGCGGAAGAGTTTTCTCCATTTGCTTCAGGAGATATATGCTGAAAAGTATGATTTTATAATAAATGTACAGCGTTTTTCCTTTACAGCCTTATTAACCGTTTTTGGCGGAGCAAAACAAACCATCGGTTTTAAAGGCAATCTTTTTTCATTATTCTACACACGACGAGTAAAGCATAACATTAGTGCCAGCGGGAAACTACACGAAACAGAGCGCAACCATCAACTCATAAGCCATCTCACAGGGGAAAAGGCCGGAAAGGTGCGTTTATATCCATCGCAAAAAGACTTTGCAAAAGTCTCAGGGTACAAAACCACCGCATACATTTGTATTGCGCCGGCATCGCTATGGTTCACCAAACAATTCCCCAAAGAAAAATGGGTGGAGTTGTTAAAGCAACTCCCATCGCAATATGCTGTTTATCTCCTTGGCGGGAAAGACGACAGAGAGCTTTGCGAATTCATTATAAGCAACTCAGGGAGAGCAAATTGCCTTAATTTGACCGGTGAGCTAAAGCTTCTGGAAACCGCCGCACTTATGAAGCACAGCCGCATGAACTATGTAAACGATTCGGCACCCATGCACCTGGCCTCTGCCGTCGATGCTCCGGTGGCAGCAATTTTCTGCAGCACAGTGCCCGGATTTGGCTTTGGTCCACTTTCTGAAAAATCATTTATCATCGAAACAAAAAAAGCGCTAACTTGCAGGCCATGCGGGCTACACGGCCATAAAAGCTGCCCGGAAAACCACTTTAAATGTGCACAAACAATTAATATTGAACAACTTCTAAAGGTGTTGAACATATGAGTCATGATGATCAATTTACTGCTGATGTGAAAGCTGCCGTTGAAGTCCTCAAAAAAGGCGGCGTAATTCTCTACCCTACGGATACTATATGGGGCCTGGGATGTGATGCTTCCAATCCCAAAGCAATAAAAAAGATCTATGATATAAAAAAACGGGCGCTTTCAAAAAGCATGATTGTGCTGGTGGAAGATGAAATCCGCCTCCGAAACCATGTGGGCTATGTCCCCGAAATTATGTACGACCTGCTGGAATCAGTAAAAAAACCACTTTCAGTAATATACCCTGAAGCCAAAAATCTTGCGGGAAATGCTATAGCCGGCGATGGCTCCATAGCCATTCGGATCACCAGCCATCCCTTTTGCAAGGCAATGATCAGGCTCCTGAACAAACCATTGATTTCTACCTCTGCGAATATCTCAGGTGAAGAAAACCCGGATTCATACCACGATATTTCTTCAAAAATCATTGACAACGCCGACTATGTTGTTCCCATAAGCTATGAAACCATCAATGAAGTAAAAGCATCAACGATTATTCTGCTAAAAAACGACGGTACCTTTACCATCCTCCGTGACTAAATATCATACACTGAAATGCTGAACATTTAGCCCGATGGGTTGTTGTCATTGCTGATATATTTTAACGTTTTCATGAATATCAAAAACGAAAAAAATACTTTAATCAGCATTGAAAATGACAAACAAAAAGAAAAAATACAGCATAAAAACTACCGATAAGGAGTTACTCAAAAAATGGTATCTGCTAATGGTTACCGGTCGTAAACTCGACGACCGTGCGCCAAACTACCTCAAACAATCACTGGGGTGGTCGTATCATGCACCCTATGCCGGCCACGATGGAATACAACTGGCTATAGGTCAGGTTTTTGAGAAGAATAAAGATCATCTCTTCCCCTATTACCGCGATATGCTTACAACGCTATCTGCAGGTTTAACGCCGGAAGAAATTATCCTTAACGGGATTAGTAAGGCAGCAGATCCGGCATCCGGGGGACGACATATGTCGAACCACTTTGCAAAGCCTGAGTTTAATATTCACAATGTGAGTTCCTGTACCGGAAACCATGCACCGCAGGCTTCAGGTACTGCTCGGGGAGTAAAAACATATAAAGGCGATGGCGTGGTCATCAGTAGTCAGGGTGAGTCCTCAGTATCAGAAGGTTATGTTTACGAAGCAATAAACGGCGCTTCAAATGAAGAGCTGCCGGTAATCTTTGTTTTTCAGGATAACGGATATGGGATTTCTGTCCCCAAGGAAGACCAGACTGCCAACCCGAAAGTAGCAGATAACTTCTCAGGATTTAAAAACCTGGAAATCATTCATTGTAATGGAAAAGATGT
>CAZQNY010000036.1:8374-25898 GCA_964594665.1 uncultured Bacteroidales bacterium | reverse complement strand
CCAGTTTTGCACCGGCTTCATTTTCCTCACTAAAGCCAGCAGAAATAATGATAAAGGCACGCGTTTGCTTTTGGCGTGCCAGAATCTCTACGGTCTGAGGGCAGTATTTTGCTGCTATTGCGAGAATTGCCATATCGGTCTGAGGCAATTCATCAACGCTTTTATAGCATGGCAAACCCTGTACCTCATCTTCTTTGGGATTTACCACGTAGAGGTCACCGGCAAACTTTCCTTCAGTAAGGTTTTTGATTATTTTTCCTCCGGGTTTTCGAATATCATTTGATCCACCTACAACAACGATGCTGTCAGGTTTAATTAATTTGTTGTTAATCATATTATTAACAGGGTTTTAAGGGTTTTTCCCGCAAACGTTTGAAACGGGGCTGCTAAGGTATGAAATTTGTTACAAAATCTGCCCTATCTTTGCAAAAAATCCATACCATGTATACAAACGATCCTTTTGGTGCTGCATTCCAGGATGTACTCAATAATAAGAAGAAAGGTGATATCCTTGTAAAGTGCTCTGTTGCAGAAGATGAGTGGCTTGATCCGGAGTATTTTTTTCGCGGTTTTGACCAAATGCCTGATACAGAAAAAAGAGCCTTAAAACAAGCGAAAGGAAGGATCCTCGATGCCGGTGCAGGCTCGGGAAGCCACACGCTATGGCTGCAGGAAAATGGCTTTGAGGTTACTGCAATCGATATTTCTCCCGGTGCAGTGGAAATCATGAAACTAAGAGGGGTGAAAAATGCCTTGTTAAAAGATTTTTTTCATATTAAAAATGAAAAATATGATACTATTCTGATGCTTATGAATGGCGTGGGGATGGTACAGGATATCGATGGCCTGGAACACTTTCTGAATTTTGTGAAATCTGTTTTAAACCCCGGCGGGCAGATTCTGCTCGACAGCTCCGACCTGCGTTATCTTTTTCAGGAAGAGGATGGCTCCATGTGGATTGATCTTAATGCTCCTTATTATGGTGAGGTGATTTATGAATTGCAGTATGATAATGTAAAAGGAGAGCCCTTTAAATGGCTCTATGTCGATTACTACACCCTGGATCATTATGCTCAGCTACATGGCTTTGATACCGAACATCTTTATGAAGATGATCACTTTAATTATCTGGCTGTATTAAAAATGAAGCCTTAATTAAATCTGATTTAAGCGATTTTTATTTTTTCTTACCACTTCTTTTGGGCCCTTTTTTCTTTTTGGGGCGTTTAAATGCCGGACTGCCGGAGTTTTGTTTTAAGTTTTTTGCGCTTTTCTCATGAAAAGCACCACCGCCGGAAAGTTGTGAAGGCATTCCAAGGTAATTTTTATCATATAGCTTCGGCCGTTCTTCCGGAGTAAAGATTTTTGAGATCTCCACCTCCTGCGGGATATCATAGATGTCGAGCTCTTTCTGCATAAGATTCTCTACTTCCATCTGAATTTCCTGCTCCGGTTCGTTGATAAAAGCCATGGCAATACCCTGCTGGCCTGCGCGCCCCGTACGACCGACACGGTGGATGAAATCTCCGGGGGCTCCGGGCATATCAAAGTTTATCACATGACTGATCTCTTTGAAATCAAGACCTCTGGCAATGATATCTGTGGCGATAAGAATACGGATTTTCCCGTTCTGAAACTTAGAAACAGTGTTAAGTCGGGTATTTTGTGCTTTATTGGAATGAATAACGCCAACCTCATTTTCAAAACCGGAGTGAATACTATCAAAAAGTTTGTCAGCAAGTTTTTTGCTGTCAACAAATACAAGCACCTTCTGGAAGCTTTCTTTGTCTTTTAAAAGGAATTTCAGGAGGTTTATTTTAGTGTGATAGTTGGGTACATGGTAGCCATAGAGTTGAATCTGCTCCAGAGGAGTGCCATGAGGTGCAACAATTATTTTCTCCGGAAGATCAAAATGCTCATCAATTATTTTTTCTACCTCTTCAGAAAGAGTTGCTGAAAAGAGCAGGTTCTGTCGTCGTGGAGGCAGCGTTTCCATAATAGCCTCCAGTTGAGGTCTGAAGCCCAGGTTGAGCATTTCATCAACCTCATCAACAACGAGCTTTTGTATTGATTTAAATCTCAGGATTCCGGTCATGGCAAGGTCGTAAACCCGTCCGGGAGTACCAACGAGAATGTCCAGCCCCTGGTGAATTTCCTGTTTTTGGGTATTCATATTTACGCCACCATAAACACCCATAACACGGATAGTGATGTATTTGGTGAGTTTCTCCAGCTCACCAACAACCTGGACAACAAGTTCTCTGGTTGGCACTATTATTAGCACTCTGGGATTTCGTTGCTCGGAGTAGGGGAGCTGGCGAAGTACCGGAAGAAGGTAGGCAAACGTCTTTCCTGTCCCTGTTTGTGCCACACCTACAATATCAGCACCTGACAACACCACGGAAAATGCTTTATGCTGAATTTCTGTGGGATACACATATTCCAGGTCAGCAAGTGCATTGCGCAGCGGTTTACTTAAATTTAAATCGTCAAAAGTCATTATGCAATAATATCAATTCTTTCACCATTGAATTCAATAACATCACCTTCACGCAGTTTTTTGCGTTTTCTGGTCTCTGTTACTCCATTTACCAAAACATCCTCCCCGGTGATTACCATATTGGCAAACCCGCCGCTTTCAACTACTCCTGTCAGCTTAAGGAGTTTGTTGAGCTCAATATATTCCTGTCCGTTAAGATTAAAAGTCATTATCTTTTGTTTCCGTATTTTTTATTTTGACCGGAGTTTCTTTTTTCCATAAATCCTTCTCTGCTTCTGTTTCCTGCTGGTTTTCCTCCACCTTTTTTTGATCCGCGGTAAAGCTCAAATTTTTCCAGACGGCTCTCCAGCTGGCCATTATAGAGTTTGATTTTTTTCGCAGGTTTAAGGCCGATAAATTTCATTGCTTCCACATTACCACTAACAATCCATGCTTCCCAGCCATTATAGTGGTGCTTCATGCGGGTGCCGATTTCTTTATAAAAAGGAATAATTTCATCCTTTTCTTTGAGTCGTTCGCCGTATGGTGGGTTGATAAAAATGGAACCGTTGCCCATTTCCGGAGTGTTCTCAAGGAAATTATTGAGACCGAAAGTCACCCATTTATCAACACCGGCATATTTGGCATTTTGTTGAGCGATTTTTACCGCTTGCGGATCCATGTCATAACCGCGGATATCAATTTCCACCGGTTTAATAAGCTTATCAACATCTTTTTGAATACGGCGCCAGAGTTTGTCGTCGTAGTCTTTCCAGTTTTCAAAAGAGAATTCCAGCAGTCTTCCCGGAGGGATATTGGCTGCGATCATGGCTGCTTCGACGGGAAAGGTTCCTGATCCGCACATAGGATCGAGAAAGTTCTTTTGTCCTTTCCAGCCGGCCAGCATGATGATACCAGCCGCCAGTGTTTCGGAGATGGGAGCCTCAACCTGCATGGCACGGTAACCACGCCTCCCAAGCTGAACGCCGCTGCTGTCCATCGATACAGTGCAGCGCATATCCGAGATATGAATGTTGATGCGGATGTCAGGATGCTCGATGTCGACGGAGGGGCGCTGGCCAAAACGACTGCGGAACTGATCCACAATGGCGTCTTTGGTGCGTAAAGCAACAAATTTGGAATGCGTAAAGATGTTTCCCTGCGTGGTCCCGTCAACGGCAAAGGTTTGGTCTACATCAAAAAATGATGGCCAGTTTATCTGCTGAAGCTTTTTGTAAAGCTGGTTTTCGTTCTGAACTTCGAAAGTACGGATCGGACGAAGGATTTTCTGGGCTGTGCGGAGTAAAAGATTACTCTTATACATCACTTCCAGGTCGCCGCGATACATTACCGCTCTGTTAAGTGGCTTTATATCTTCTGCGCCAATGTAAGTTAATTCCCGGGCCAGAACCTCTTCGAGCCCGTAAAGTGTTTTCGCTACTAAATTGAATGATTGCAATGCCTTTATTTTAAATGAATAACACAATGCTATGCAAAAGGCATAGCATTGGGCTGCAAAGATACAAATAGTATTGGTATACCGCTTACTCTTTCATCGCACTGAGCATTGCTTCCGGAACCCATGGTGAAGGTAATTCTTCATTGCCCAATACCGCAAAAGCAAAATTCTCTGCCAGTATCTCTTCAGGGTGAAGAATGTAACCTGTATTTTGACCAATCTGATCGAAGAATCCTTCCAGTTGCTGATAGCTGAATATTACAGGTTTTCCATCTTTTAGTACAGGTGCCGGATTATCAGAATTATCAACTTTAATAAAACCCAGATTCAGATATTCCATTAAATCTCCATCTGTATATGGCCGTGTGCTGTAAAGAATCATAGCAATACGGTGTGTGTTGCCTTCAACAGTAACATCTGTATAGCTATAGTTTTCCGGTGTATCAGGGTTGGTGATGAAAAATGCTTTTAATGAGTCGGAGACTTGAAGTTTTCCGGCATTTTCAAACCCTATGACTGAATACATTCTGTCACGGAAATCTTTGTCGTTTCTTGATGCAACATGAAAAAGCTCATGTGTTAAAATGTGATAACACTGTTCTTCGGGAAGTGAGAGGAAGTTCTGGTTCAGGACAATGTAATTCTGCCGGGTGTATGCCATGGCATCCCATTCCTCTTTACTGGTGGTTTTTACAAGTTTAATTGTTTTTGGGAAAGGTAAAGAAATCCCCAATGAGTCGATTCTTTCCATAATTGAATCCAACATAGTCCGGATGGTCTGTATCTCTTTTTCGTTCCATTCCATCGATTGGGAAGCAATATGCTCCAGTAGCTTTTCTTTGTCGGCAGGACTATCTCCCTGTCTTGCAATCATATCGAAGGTGCTCCATGCATTTGTGAATTCATCTTCCCGTTGCAATAAACCTGCTGATTCTTCTTTGGACGAAAAGTGAAAGGAATGCGATTTCTGTGTGCAGGATTGAGCTAAAATCAGGGCTATAATAACTGTAATTACCAGGGTAGTTTTTTTCATGTGAAATATTTTTATGTTTTAAATATGTTAAGTACGACGGCGCACTGTTTTATTTGTTACCAGCTGGGGATAATATTTGTGTTTATATATGAAGTTTTTTGTATATTTAAAGTCCCCTTTTATTTGCTAACTTATTCAAACAGAACAACTCACTATGGAAAAAGTAAATGTAGCTGATTACCAAAAAGTCATCAATGAAAATGATTTATTGAAAAGACGCATTGAAAGTTTGAAGGAAAGTGAAACAAAATTAAAGCAGATTGATAAACAACTTTCACTGGCCTTATTGAATTCTCAAAAACACGAAAAAGAAATTACAGAATTACTTCAGGCAACACACGGTATTTTAAAACACTCCAGTTTTACTGTTACGGCAAGGAATATTTTTGATGCCTGTTCACGAACCATCGGTGCAAAGGCAGGGTATGTTGCCTTGTTGTCTGATGACGGGAGTGAAAATGAATTGTTGTTTCTTGAAGACGGAGGAATGCCTTGTACCGTAAATCCTGAATTGCCAATGCCGATTCGTGGGTTACGGGAAGTATCATATAAGACCGGGAAAGTTGTATATGACAATGAATTTATGAAAAGTGAATGGGTGAAATTTATGCCTGGCGGTCATATGGATTTGCCCAACGTTCTTTTTAGCCCGTTAAATATTGAAGGGAAAACAGTTGGTATTATGGGTATGGCATGTAAAGAGGGCGATTTTAATGAAAACGATGCCCGGATAGCAGCAGCATTTGGCGATTATGCAGCAATAGCTTTGCAGAATAGCAGAAATCTGGAGAAATTAAATGAATATGCCAGGAAACTTGAAGAATTGAATTCCGTTAAGGACAAGATGTTGTCCATTATGAGCCATGACCTCAAGAGCCCTTATTCAAGTATATTGGGATTTTCAGAAATCCTTAAGATTAAAGCTTCGGAAGAAAATCCTCAGGAAGTAATGCGCATTGCAGGAATTATTCATGATGCTATAAGTCAAAACTACAACTTGTTGAATAACCTACTGACATGGACGCGTGCTCAGGCCGGATATATTGAGTTTAATCCCCAAAAAGTTGCACTACAGGATTTGTTTCAGGAGCTGTCCGACAATCTGGATCATCAGCAAAAACAGAAAAACATTTCTTTGAATTACTCACTGGGTTTGAATGAAATATACGCTGACAGGAATATGTTATCCGTAGTATTTCGCAACCTGATTTCCAATGCCATAAAATACTCGTTCCCGGATAGCGCCATAAATATTGAGGTTGATAATGTTAAAGGTGTAATTCAATGTAGCATATCGGATACAGGCGTTGGTATTGAGCCAGATAGGTTAACTGATATGCATGAAAATAATACTATCCAAAGCACCAGAGGAACAGCACAGGAGAAAGGAACCGGCTTTGGCCTGATGATATGTAAGGAGTTTGTTTATCGTCATGGTGGAAAGTTATGGGCTGAAAGTGAACCCGGGCATGGGAGTACTTTTTATTTTACCATTCCGACGAAAATGTGAGTAAAACCCCTGTCATATATTTTTACACTGATGTAAATGTTTACAGGTATGTTTAACAGGCGGAAAATGAAGAGGTATATTTTAAATATGGATTATATTGCAAAAGTATTGTAACTTTTTTTTACAGGGGTTTTCATTGGCGAAATATGATTTATAAGAAAATATTTGATTTTTATTGAATTGATATAAAGGATGTTGAATGAAAGTATAGCATAACAGGAAGTAGTCTGGCACTTAAGTTGCCAAGGAAGGAGCCATAAAACCGTAATAATTTATTAATGATTAAATTATTTTAATATGGCTAAAAGTTTTAAAGAAATGCTGGCCGAAACCGGCCAGGAATTGGAATTCCAATCAGGTGGTAAAGCCCCTGAAGAACTAACCTCCAGAGAAATTGTTTGGGAACCCCACCCAAGAATTGCCAAACTGAAAGAGATCTATATGGATTCTCTCTCATCAACAAACAACGAGTTTCCATACTGGTATACACGTGAGTATTTCCAGCATGATAATGAAATTCCAGTAATCCGTCGTGCTTTGGCTTTAAGGTGTGCATTCTCACACTTAACTCCGGTTATTTTCCCCGGTGAACTTCTTACCATGCGTAAAGGTGCCTTTTTCCGCGCTTCTTTCCCCATGCCATGGCTCTCCGAAGGATTCTATATGGCCAATGAGTCATCATTCTATCAGGAAGCTCTTAAGAGAGGTTCTGCCAGTGTTGATGAGCACTCAAAATTCGGCCAGGGTGGCGGTAACGTACCCAAGAGTTTTGGTAAAGTAATCTCTATTGCCGGCAAATTCGGTATGCGTCAGGAAGAAGTTCCCGTTCTGCTCGAACTTGCAAAAGCATGGGAAGGCAAATCTGTTGATGACCTTGGTAACAAGTACGAACGCATGGTTCCTGATTATGATGTTAAGGAAGCTATTATGCGCTCTGTAGTTTGTATGTTCGACTCAGGGTTTACACTTCCTCAGGGTCGTGAAGTAGCAAACTACTACTACCCGCTGGAATATGGTTTCGACGGAATTAAGAAAATTGCCGAAGAAAAGAAAGCTGAAGTAGCCGGTCGTGCTGATGGTGATGGTATGGTAGGTACTAACCGTCTGTACAACTACGAAGCAGTGATTATTGCTATTGAAGGTATCCAGAAATGGATCAACAACTATGGTAAACATGCTGAATGGCTTGCTGCACGTGAAAAAGATGCCAAGCAGAAGAAAGAATACGAAGAAATGGCAGAACGCCTCTTCTGGATTGAGAAAAATCAACCACGTACTTTCTTAGAAGCATTCCAGATGATTGAAACTATTCACCTGGCTATCGTAAACGAAGATGCTATCTCCGGTCTTTCTCCGGGTCGTATCGGTCAGGTTCTTTATCCTTGGTTTGAGCAGGATATCGAAGCAGGTCGTATTACGGAAGACGAAGTTCTTGAACTTTGTGAGCAGGACAGAATCGTTAAAACATCTATCGACTGTTTCGCCTCTGTAGGTGTTGTTGGTGGTGTACTTTCCGGAAATACATTTAATACCCTTTCTGTAGGTGGTGTGAATCGTCATGGTAAAACTGCCGTTAACCGTCTTGAATATCTTATCGTTAAAGCCGGTGGTACCAACGCTATGCCTCAGTCGAACATCGCTCTGCATTATGATGAAACATTACCTGCTGACTTCCTGGCACTCGCTGCTGATGTTATTAAAACAGGATGTGGTTACCCCGCATTTATGAATAATGATATTGCACAGGAATTTATGCTTAACCATTATGGCCATGAAGGTATGACTGTAGAAGAGTCACGCGCATGGTCTATTGGTGGTTGTCTTGAAACTTCACCTTGTTGCTGGAAGCCACTTCACCTGAATGGTAAGGAATACTTTATCCCGGGTGGTGCAGGACAGCCTACTTCTGTTGGTGTACACTTTATTGCAATGCCTAAGATCCTCGAACTGGTTCTCTTTAATGGTGTTGACAAGCGTACAGGTATTAAGGTTTTCGAACCTCATAATAAGAAATTCGAAACATTCGAGCAGCTTTTCGATCAGTTTAAAGCATACTGGCATAAAGCAGTTGATGTTCTTGCTCTTACCAACAACGTACAGCATGATATTTGGAGAAAGAACAATATGGGTGTATTCCATTCAATGACAAAACCTGATTGCCTCGACAGTGGTCACCTTATCAACGAGCTTGGATATCGTTACAATGCTACCTTCAATGTTGAAAGTGCCGGTAACGTAACCTGTATCAACAGCCTTGCTGCACTTAAGAAGCTTGTTTTTGATGACAAGAAGTATACAATGGACGAAATGCTTGAGGCCATGGGCAATAACTTTGGTTTCAAAACAGCTCACGAAATTGGTAAATTCTCACTCATGGAGCAGGAAAAAGCTGACGAAGCAACCGGTAAATATGAAAAAATGCACTTCGATTGTCTGAATGCTCCCAAATATGGTAATGATGATATTTATGTAGATCAGATACTTCTTGATTGGGAAAACTGGTTCTGTGCACATTCTGAAACTGTGGAATCACTCTATGCCGAGCCAATGTATGCTTGTCAGATTTCCGTATCTACACACGGCGCAATGGGTTCTGCTACATTAGCAACTTCTGATGGCCGTCTGCAGGGAACAACATTTGCTGATGCATCACTTTCTGCTTATCCTGGTACTGATAAGAAAGGTCCTTTCGCACTGATGAACTCAGCTGCTATCTGGGATCACTCCATGTCACAAAACTCTCAGATGAACGTGAAGATTCACCCAACAGCAATTAAAGGATCAGAAGGTAGCCGTAAACTTATCGAACTGGTAAGAAGCTATATGCGTCAGGGTGGTTTCCATGTACAGTTTAATGTTGTTGACTCTAAAGTGCTGAAAGATGCTCAGAAGAATCCTCAGAACTATCGTGACCTGATGGTACGTGTTGCCGGGTTTACTCAATATTGGGTTGAAATTGGTAAACAAGTACAGGATGAGCTTATCGCACGTACAGAGTATGAAAGTGTTTAATCTTTGAACTTAAAGAATTATTAATTTTCTAAACAACAAAAACAATGGAAGAAAAAATATATAGAAACAGCTTAAATTATGTTCCTGTAGATGTTGCTAAAGGCATTGACAGAATCTCAGGACAGAGGGTTAACGCTGACGATATTGACCCTAACTACGAACGTATGCCCAAGTGCATGCATTGCAAAAATTTCACTCTTAATGAGGAAAAGATAGGTCTTGGAACCTGCCATATGATGGGTAAAGATTTTCTTGCATATCCCGACATGGCTGCAATTACCTGTGGCGGATACGAAGAAAAATAGCTTTTGTTCAAAGTAATATAGGGAGGGCAACCTCCCTATATTTTTCCTTCTTAAATATTAACTAAAACTTTCTTGTTATGCAATCAAATAAAGCCAAATTATATGGCCCAATGGTGGTTTTTGCCTCCTGGTTGGCTGTTTTTAGTCTCTTTGGATACAGGGCTACCTTTGCCATGCTTAAGGGCCCTATGGCTGCTGACCTGGGTTGGACACAGGCTGAGGTAACTCTGGGTTATTCTATTATGATGACTATTTACGCGGTAACGGCGTTTTTTGCAGGTATGATCCTCGATAAGTGGGGGACAAAACCTGTTTATGGTATTGCCGCCATCTTTGGTGCGCTGGGATTTTATCTTACCAGTAAAATTGACACACAGCTGGCGTATATCTTTACTTTTGGAATTCTGGCTGGTATTGCCACCGGTATGCTGTGGGTAACATCAACAGTATCAGTGCGTAAGTGGTATGTTGGTAAAACGTATGGTACCATGTGGGGAATTGCTTTTGCCGGTGCCCCGATGGCACAATGGCTTCTTGCTGAAGTAGTAAAACATTCCTTAAATAATGGTGGTACCTGGCGCACAACAATGGTGACATTATCGATCATTATTTTTGCACTTCTGGTACTTGCTGTATTTATGGCAAAGAGAAATCCGGAGCATTATAACCTTACTCCACACGGAGAGCCGCCTGCATCGAAAAATGCTGCTCCGGAAGAAGACTGGACTGTAAAGGAAGCATACAGCAAATACCCGATCTGGGGCGCTATTCTTATGTTCCTTACCAGTATGATGGCTGAATTCCTTATCTGGACCCAGGTTGTAAGTTACTGGACACAGGATAAGGGCTGGGCTGCCGACAGTGCTATTAACGTTTATAAAACCATTGGTATTATCGGTATCTTTAGTATGCCGTTGCTTGGTATTGTTGCCGATAAAATTGTAGGTAAATTGGGTCATGAAGCCAAAGGCCGGAAAATTATGCTTATTGCAGGTCCTATTGTTGGTCTGCTGGCCTGCCTTATGCTTCTGGGTTGTGGTTCTGAAGTAACCTTTATTGCCTATATCGCTGCGGCAATCTTTGCCATCTACTGGGCCATCGTTCCCGGTGGTGTTGTAGGTTATACCGGTGCTATTTATGGCCGTAAAACATTAGGTAAAATCTGGGGTCTTGCCACTCTTATTGTTATGGGTATAGGACCATTCCTTGGTTCATTTATTGGTGGCTGGCTTAAAGATTTTACCGGCTCTTATACATACTCTATATATTATGCTATTGGTTCGTTTGCCGTTTCGGTTATTCTGGCAATCTCTTTACCTTTGGCAGTTAAACGTAATTAATTTTTAATCTTTCAGTATCCGGGAGGATATTGTCTTTCTGATAAAATAGTGTTTATGTTAGTTGAACAGGAAAAACAAGTTAAAGGACTGATATTTAGTATTCAATCGTATTCAGTGCATGATGGACCGGGATCCAGGACAACGGTTTTTTTCAACGATTGCCCGTTGCGTTGTAAGTGGTGTTGTAACCCGGAAGGTTTGTTTGCCAAACCTGTGATGTTGCATAGTACAGTGAAGTGTGTGGGGTGTGGTGCCTGCGTGGAGGCCTGCCCGCATGGAGCGGTTACTATAAAGGATGGTGCGATTTTCTTTGACAGACAGATATGTAATAAGTGTGAAACCATGGAATGTGTTGAGGCATGTATTCATGAAGGTAACTCCATATCTGGGGAATACTATTCGGTTGAAGAGTTGATGAAGCGCCTGAACCGCGAACGCCCTTACTGGGGCGACGACGGTGGTGTGACGCTTAGTGGCGGAGAACCTTTATTCCAGAAAGACTTTATCCTCCCTCTTCTGAAGGAGTGTAAAAATCAGTATATACATACTACCATTGAAACAACAGGATGCGTGAATTCTGATTACTTTATGGAGGTACTCAATTATGTCGACTGGGTTTTTATGGATGTTAAACATATGGACTCAGATGCCCATAAAGCCCTTACCGGTGTTAATAATAAATTGATTTTAAAAAACCTGAAACTGCTTGCTGAAAAAGCCGATTGGCCAGGGATTATCGTTCCCCGTATACCTATTATTCCCGGTTTTAACGATGGTGATGAAAATATTTCGGCCACCGCAAAATATATCGCTGACCTTGGGCTTGAAGTGATCAATATTTTACCTTTCCACAAACTGGGTGAATCAAAATATCGTCAGTTGAATGAAGTATATCCTTTTGAAAATCAGGCCAGCCCAACTAATGAATCTATGGAGCGTATCAAAAAACTTATTGAAGCAGAAGGCCTCTTATGTTTCGTTGGATATAATACTCCATTTTAAATTGTAATATCATTCGCTATGGAAAAGAAGTGGGAGATTATTGATGAAATTATTGCTGCCGAACTGGATATGTTTCTTAAGGTTCGTGCCAGCAATGCCGATGAAAACCGTTGTCAGGAGGATCCAAAGACCTTCAAACTGATGCGGTGGATGAGCCACAGTGTGCTCTCTCTGGAAACGCTGGAGTCGTATAGAGATGATTTGATGGAAGCCAAAGAACAGGGGCGTAATATGATGACGGAAAAGTATGCACTGATGGATAACCTTCTTCCTCATCCTGAGGAAGGGAAGGAGCTTATTGACAATATTGCATCGCATGAGATTGATTGGATCCGGGAGTTGAAAGATAAATATCCAACAGTAATACAGGACAACATACCGCAATTTGTTAACTATATGATTTGTGAGTATGAAACCTATTCAGTAAAAACTTTGAAGTTGCTTGACGCAGATGTGAAAAAAGCTGCTGACAAGAAGAAAAACCTTACTGAAATGCGCTATAATAATTTATTTAAGCGTCTGGGATATAGCTCTATTGCTGATGCCTGCGAAAAAAACTTTAACTAATCTGATTATATTTATTGTTATGAAACGATTTTTACCTCTGATAATAGTCTTAATGGCTGGCGTTCTGAATTGTTCCTATGCTCAGGAAACCAACAAGGAAAAGAAGCTTAAGTTTTCATTTTCTGAACGTATCCGTCTTACCACAATCGACAATGCCATCCTACTGGATAATGATGCAGATATCTGGACTTTCACCCGATTCAGGACCTATGCGGGTGTTGATTATGCTCCGGTGAAAAATCTGGATTTCAGGTTTCAGCTTGGGAATGAGGCCCGGGTTTGGTTTTCACCGGCATCAAAACATCCCCGGTTAAATGAGATTTTTGTAAATCAGCTCTACATTAACTGGAAAAATATTGCCGGCATACCATTAAATATCAAGGCTGGCCGACAGAATATTATGCTGGATGAAGGTTTTATATGCCTCGACGGCCAACCTCTTACTGGCTCACGCAGCGCTTATTTTAATGCGTTAAGGGGTGATTATAAAATTAACGACAAGAATTCGTTTACTGCATTTGTTTCGTATAATACTGACGCGGAAGAGTTTATACCTCTGATAAATGCTCAGGATCCGGCTCAGGCATTGGAAGAACAAACAAATACAGGGTTGGGCATATATTATAAAAGTAAACTCAAGCCTGTTGATTTATCCGTATATTATTTCCTGAAACATACGTTTGATAATGAAGCTTACCCCATAGAATCAGGTATTAATGTTATCGGTGCCCGTGGTGTAGTTCCTCTGGGAGAGCAGTTTAAAGTTGTTGCAGAAGGAGGCTATCAGTTTGGAACAGCCGGCGATAATGATCGCAGCGCTTTCGGTGGCTATGCTCATTTTGATTATAAATTACCCCAGTCCATACCTGTTGCAAATCTTATCTCTGTAGGAGGATTCTATTTAAGCGGCGATGATCCTGCAACAGATAAAGTAGAAGGATGGGATCCATTGTGGAGCCGCTGGCCCAAATGGAGTGAATCCTATATCTATACCTTAATAATTGAAAATGCAGGAAAAGTAGCTTATTGGTCGAATATTTCTTCCATTAACGTGAATATTAATGGCGACTTTTCTGAAAAGGTTTCATTTAAATCCTCTTACCATCGTTTAATGGCTCCTGAAGATAACCTTTCCGATTTTTGTGGTGGAACAGGCAGTGTCAGAGGTGACTTGTTTATCATTAAAACAATGTACAAAATTGACGATCATTGGTCAGGACACTTATTATGGGAAAATTTCACTCCCGGCGATTTTTATTCTGAAGATGCTGATGGGTACAATTGGGTTCGCTTTGAGCTGATGTATAAATTCTAAAGATATTGAGTGATTTGGTTCACACGCCATACAAGTAGCAGTTATGTATTTTTGAAATAATTGGTGTATCTGTATTATGGGTTAGGCTTTTGGTCTAACCCTTTATTTGTATTTATGAGGTTTTGTGTATACGGGAATTTTTCGCAACTTGCAGCTATTACCGCAAAGCCATGAAGGGTTGTATTGAATTATGAATAAAACAAGGTCTGTAACATTTTTTCGCAGGTTTTACCGTATGGGTAAAAAGCGTCGAAGCTTTTTTACACTTACTGTTGCTATCTTTGTAACCATCTCCCTGTTGGTGATGTTTTTCTCATTGCTCGATAAAGCCAATGCCCGTAAAATGGCTTCCAAGTACCTGGTGGCTGTTACCGACGGGGTTGTGAATAATGTCGATTCCTGGTTTAAAGAGAAAAAGAAAATGTTGAATCTTATCTCTGAAATGCCGGAAACGATAGATCTGTTTGAAAGTGGTGTTGATAAATACGATAACAGGCTGGGATTGATTACCCGACAATATGCCAACATTGAAGAGATTTTTCTGGCCGATAGTGTTGGAAATATCCTTCAGGGTGCTCTTATCTCTGATACCATTATTTCTAATCTTACATCACTGGAAATCTGGCCGCAATTTGAAAAGAATAACTTTAATACCTACCTGGATACCTATGTCAGCCGTTCGGAACAAACCGGTAAACTAACATGTATCCTTTTAAAAGGGATTTTTATCAATAATGAATTAAAAGGTTTTGTTGGGTTTACCATTAACTGGGATAAGTTTGTGAATAAATTTATTGTCCCGGCGCAGGTAGGCGAAACAGGGTACCTTGGCATCACTGATACCAGCGGGCGTAATATAGGTCATCATGATGTATCATTGACGTTACAGGAGTTGTATCAATATCCCTGGATGAAGAAAATGATTGCTGATAAAAACGGAGTGCAATCCTATAAGTTTAAAAATGAGGATAAAATGATGGCATTCCAGCAATCGGTTCAAACAGGCTGGATTATTAATGCCTCCATCAATGAAGATGAGTTGATCAGGGATACGCTCCGAGTACGTAACGGACTGTTAATCATTAGTGTAACCTTGTTTATTGTTGCCTTTTTTATTATCGTATACCTTGATCTTTTTAAACTGGAGGCTGTAGAGAGGGATCTGCTTGAAAGTGAACGTAACTTTAACCTTTTATTTGATCGCGGAACAGATGGGATTTTTATACATAGTATTGATTATGAAGGGATACCGGGGAATTTCAAAAAGGTAAACAAAGCTTTTCTTAACCTTTTCACCCTCTCATCTGATAAAATATCCAATCTATCACCTGCCTCTCTCTTTGAGGAGGATAATTGCTGTTTCTATGGTGGACTGATTCAGTGTGTACTGGATTCAAAACTTCAGATCGTTGAGACTGAGATGGCCATAAACGGGATAAAACGTTTTGTTGAGTTTCGTCTTTTTCTTATTGAAACAAAAGATGATAAATCTGTTATGGGTTTTATTCAGGATATTACGGATCGTATAACTGCTAAGAAAAAGCTTAAAGAAGACCGCGATTATCTGAATGAAAAAGTACAGGAACGAACGAAGGAAATCCTTGAAGCCAATCAAAAATTGCGGGAATATATTAAGGAAAAGGACCAAATAGCCAAAGCACTGGCAGAGAGTGAAGAACGTTACCGCAGCCTGATTGATCGGGCAAATGACGGGATTATGCTGATTGTTGATGGGGAGATCTCTTTTGTCAACCGAAAGGTGTGCTCTATGCTTAAGTCTCCGGAAAGAGACCTAAAGGGGTTATTGCTTAATGATATTGTTGTTGAAGAGGATCGCCAGTGGGTGATGCAGAACCACGAAAAACGTATGAAAGGTATGTATGCTCCCAATATCATTGAAACCCGGCTCAAGGTAAATGGCGATTCAAGCGTTGATGTTGAGATTAACGCCGGTGTGATTGCCGAGGATTCCAAACGTATTGATTTTCTTTTTATCCGTGATATCACCCAGCGCCGGAAAAATGAGGAACAAAAGCGCAGGCATCATGAGCAGTTAATCCAAACGGATAAGCTTGTGGCTTTGGGTACTCTGGTTTCCGGTGTAGCTCATGAAATCAATAATCCCAATAATGCCATAATGCTAAATGCTCCGATTCTGCGTGAAGCATGGAATACAGCAACTCCCATCCTCGAATCCTATAAAAAAGAACATGGCGATTTCATTATTTCCGGGATGCCCTACAGCTTCTTTAAGGATTATTTCGATGATATCCTGGAAGATATCCACGCCAGCTCTGAAAAGATTAAAAATATTGTTGAGGACCTGAAGAATTTTGCCCGCCCTGATGCAGGAGCTTTTTGTGATAATGTGGATGTGAATGCCGTGATCCGTTCATCTGTAAAGTTGATTTCCAGCCAACTGGCAAAGTGTACAACCGGCTTTTCTATCGACCTTGCAGAGAATGTTCCCGATATTCAGGGGAATTTTATCCGCCTGGAGCAGGTGATGGTGAACCTGTTGCAAAATGCCTGTCATGCCCTGACAAGCCGTGAGCAGGCGATCAAAATTTCATCTGCCTTCCTGCCCAGGGAAAATGCTGTTCAGGTGACGGTTAGTGATCAGGGCAGAGGAATAAACCAACAAAATATTAAACAGATTTTTGATCCTTTCTTTACTACCAAACGTGATGTTGGCGGTACCGGGCTGGGGCTCTCTGTTTCGTTGAAAATTATTAAAGAACACAATGGAACTATAACATTTGATTCTGTTATAGGTAAAGGAACCAATGTGATTGTAAAAATACCGTTAACAAGAAGCTATATCAATGAATTTGAAACCGCATGATCCGATTGTTATTGTAGATGATGAAAAGGCAATTCTTCATAGTATGGAATTTACCTTTCGTTCTGCAGGGTATAATAATATTGTTGTTTTTCAGCAAAGTGAAAAAGTGTTGTCCTATCTGATGGAAAACCCTGTTGAAGTTGTTTTTCTTGATATTACCATGCCTGTGGTTTCAGGTGATGAGTTACTGGTAAAAATCCATGCTGCTATGCCGGAACTCCCTGTGATAATTATTACAGGCCTTAATGATGTGAAAATGGCGGTATCGTGTATGCAGTGTGGTGCTGTGGATTACCTTTTAAAACCCGTTGAAAGAAACCGCTTGCTATCCGCGTTGCAAAATGTTCTTGAGCTTCGAAACCTTAAACGTCAGAACCTGCTGCTGCGTGAACGTTTGCTCTCTGGTAGCCTCTCGAATCCTGAAGCTTTTGAACATATTATTACCCAGAATCAAAAGATGCAGTCCATATTTAAATATATGGAGGCAATAGGATCGTCGTATGAACCGGTATTGATCCAGGGAGAAACCGGTACCGGAAAAGAACTTTTTGCACGGGCTGTGTACAACCTTTATCCCTATAAAGGCGATTATGTTTCCGTTAATGTTGCCGGGCTTGATGATAATATGTTTGCAGATACCTTGTTCGGGCATGTGGG
>CAZQNY010000036.1:0-8274 GCA_964594665.1 uncultured Bacteroidales bacterium | reverse complement strand
TTATCGTCTTTCTGTTCATAATATACAGATACCACCTTTGCGGGAAAGAAAAGATGATATAAAGCTATTGGCTGATTACTTTATTCAAATGGCTTCCGACGAACAGGGAAAAAGCCAGCCCACACCGGTTAAAGAGTTGTATCAGCTGCTTAAAACCTATAGCTATCCTGGTAATGTTCGTGAATTGAGAGCCATTCTTTACAATGCTGTATCCCGCCATTCTTCGCATGTGATGTCTCTCGAAGCGGTAAGTGATTCAATAAAATATAATGTTGAAGAAGTATTTACGCCTGAGAACGACGAACAACAGATGAAGAGTATTTTTCATGATCTTGACGATCTGCCTACCATAAAAATCCTTGAAGAGTATCTGATTCGTGAGGCAATGGAGCGCAGCAACAATAACCAGGGTATTGCTGCGGGTATTCTTGGCATTACACGGCAAACGCTGAATAAAAAATTGAAAAAGGAATAGCTCATTTTTAACAGCTGTATGGGTTATTGGTAAACTTTTTTTCTTCACGTATATAATGTGCAGTAAATGTGATTGTTATTTTAAGCTGTAACATTCAAAATACATCTCCGTCTTTTGAGAGCAAACACAAAAAACTGGAGAGAATGAAAAAAAATACCGGACTGCTTGCGCTTCTCACAATTATATTTCTTTTTATCATCAATGAATCCTTTGCTCAGGAAGCCAAACGGCAATGTGAGGCGGTAAAAATCAATAAAGATGCTGTTGTGGTTGATGGGCAGTTGAATGAATCTGTATGGGAAAATGCCAATTGGTGTGGCGATTTTATACAACATGAACCTTACGAAGGGCGGGAGCCAAGCTATCCGACAAAATTTGCCCTGGCCTACGACGAATATTATTTATACATAGCAGTATACGCCTACGACAATGAGCCGGAAAAGATTATCCGCCGCCTGAGCCGTCGTGATGAACTCGATGGAGATCTTATCGAAGTAAGCCTTGATTCGTACCATGATTTGCGTACAAGTTTCAATTTTGTTTTACAGGCATCAGGCGTTAAAGCGGATAACATTATGTCTCTTGATGGAGAAACATCTGATGACAACTGGGATCCAATATGGCATGGTAAAACTACCATAGTTGCTGACGGTTGGATCGCAGAGATGAAGATACCTTATACTCAGCTTCGTTTTGATCAGGATTTTGATCTGTGGGGCTTACAGGTTCGTCGCTATATCCATCGTCAGTCAGAGGCTTCTTTTTGGCAGCCCATGCATAAAGATCAGGCTGGATGGGTGCGCCATTATGGTGAACTTGCAGGGTTGAAAGGAATAAAAGCGCGTAAACCACTGGATGTTACACCTTATGTTGTTGGTAGTGTGGATAATTATAAGGGAGACCCTGATAACCCATTTTTCCAAAAACCCGTTCCCGGTGGCAATGCAGGTGTGGATGTGAAAGTAGGTCTTACCAATAATCTGATGCTTGACCTTAGCATTAACCCCGATTTCGGTCAGGTTGAAGCCGATCCCTCCGAGGTGAATCTTACTGCATACGAGACTTTTTTTGAAGAAAAAAGGCAGTTTTTTATCGAAGGACGGAATATCCTGAATATGCCAATCGGCCTGGGGGATGGTGATATGGCCGGACAAAATCTGTTTTACACCCGAAGAATAGGTCGTGCACCACATTACTATAACGATCTTGAGGATAATGAGTACCGACAACGGCCTGATAATACGAAGATACTTTCAGCAGCAAAAGTAAGTGGTAAAACGGCCAATGGATGGTCAATAGGTGTTCTCGATGCTGTTACAAGTAATGAGTATGAATTGATTTCTGATGGTAATAACCAACGTAACGAAATTATTGAACCCTTTACACATTATTTTGTTGGGCGCGTGCAACGTGATATAAATCAGGGAAATACAATCCTTGGTGGAATGGTGACTTCAACAAACAGAAAACTTACCGATTCACGGTTTGATTACCTCCCTTCAAATGCCTATACTGCAGCAGTAGATTTAAGTCAGTTCTTTTTCGATCGTAAATATATGCTTGATGCAAAGCTTTTTGGGAGCTATGTCAATGGATCCAAAGAGGCAATAACAACATTGCAGGAGAGCCCGGCGCACTATTTTCAGCGCCCCGATGCCAGTCACCTTACTCTGGATACCAGTCGTACTTCTTTAACCGGCCATGGCGGCAGAATCCATTTTGCTAAAGTCAGCGGAAACCTTCATGGAGGTGTTTTTGCATCCTGGAAAACCCCCGGGATGGATATTAATGATGTTGGGTTTATGCGTGCTGCAGATGAGAAAATTGCCGTGAGCTGGCTGCAATACAGAATATGGGAACCTTTCTGGATTTTCCGTAATATCCGGTTTAATTTTTCTGATTGGTTTGGCTGGAATTTCGATAATGTTTATGTGGATGGTGGAATGAGTGCCAACTTTCATACTCAGCTGAAAAACCTGTGGTATGTAAGTTATGGCGTGAACTTTAATACGCAAAGTTATAATACCGGTCAACTTCGTGGGGGACCTGCAATCTTAACTCCGGGAAGGAAAAGTAACTGGCTGTGGATGAGCTCAAACCCACAACGTAAAGTGCGTGTGATCTTTAATGCCTCTGCAGGAAGCGAATTTGGCAATACAATGAACTATACAAGCCTGAATGGAAGTATAACATGGAAACCACTTAATACTTTTAATTTATCCTTGAGCCCCTCATTCTATTCTGTTGATCGTACATTGCAATATGTTTCAACAGAGAATTTTAATAGTGAAGATCGTTATATTCACGGATCCATTAATCAAAATATTGTTCGCTTGTCTATTCGTATGAATCTTACGCTTTCTCCTGAAATATCAGTTCAATACTGGGGACAACCGTTTTTTGCAACCGGCTCATATAGTGCATTCAAATATATAACCAATCCTTTGAGTAATGATTTCGGGAACCGGTATATGGTGTATTCTTCCGATCAGATACATTACAATAATGCCGGAGAATATTATTCTATAGATGAGGATATGGATGGACAGGAGGACTATTCATTTGATACTCCGGACTTCAATATGCGTGAGTTTCTTTCCAATCTTGTTTTTCGCTGGGAATACCGACCGGGGTCAACGCTGTTCCTGGTTTGGTCGCAAAGCCGCGATTGCTATGATACGTATGGTGAACTGGCCATTAATGATGATATCCCTGTTTTGATGGAAGAAAAGCCCTATAATGTATTTCTTATAAAATTGAGTTATCGTATTGGTGTCCATTAGAAAACTCAAAAGGCTGCAGAAAATTTCTACAGCCTTTTTTACAAATAAGTAAGAATATTTTAGAAATTAAGCATTGAGGCAATTTTCAACAGATTATCCTTCGAAGACATGTACGTTGCAGCAATTGAAATAATGGCATCCTCTTTGGGGTATTCAATCATAAGCATATATACAGTGGCTCCATCTTCAGTGACTTTATTATAATGCATGGTTTTTCCATTTTTCTTAAAAGTCTCGAATCCTTCCATTTCTGATGCATATAGCTCCATGTCTTTACCCGATGAAGCAATAATAGTAAATGCCTGTGTAAATGATTTCATATAAACAGCCATATATTGCTCACCTTCAAGGTTCATTGTGTTTGCTTTATTAAACCCCTCAACCGAAACATCTTCAATGAGTTTCAGGAACGTTTCATATGGCATTGTTAAAGGTATGCCTTCCTCTTCCTCCATGTCCTCATCCTCATCCTCATAATCATTGTTCATATACTCACTGTAGCGTGGATCCTGTGTGAGATCCTGAATTTCGATTCCTTTTGGTGGCATTAATTTATCGGCAGGTATGTTAACACCTTCTTTGAAGGAAGTGGCTTCAACATAGTTTTTAACCCCCAGCACTTTTGTTTCCGATTTTAATGAGATCCCTTTGTATATCCATGACTTAGATCCCAGAACACTTACGATTTCACAGGTTTTACCAAGGATTTTCTCTTCACCAATAACTTCACCCCCTAATCCGGAAAGTATGTTGTCGGCAAATTCCTCCTGCTCTTCCTTAGTCATGGTTTCAGCAAATTCGTAACCATCTTTGTAATAAGGATTTATTGCGCGTTCGCCGGTTCCTTCAATCATATTGATATTGTAGCTTTCAGCACCTTTCATGATAAGAATGGTATGGGCTTCTTCAACGCTCTTCATCCCAAACATCTTAATCGTCGTCGTGGTTTTTTTCTCTTCGACATAAGTTTCGCCGTAATCATCAAACCAGACACTTTTTGTGCCTTCTTCATTTCCGGTTAATTTGTATTCAATATGCCCTGATTTAACAGCATACTTTTTTACCTCATTGTCCTGAGCATTTACTTTACCTGCAATGCAGCAGAATGCAAATACGGTGATCAGAAATAGATTTCTCATAGATGATCCTGATTAGGTTTTAAATTAAATTTATTTGGTCACAAAAATAATGATTTGTTTGAAATATAGACAGTGCATAAATTTAATATTTCCGGAATAAAAAAACTTCCTGCAAAGAGCTTTGCAGGAAGTCCGAGTGTGTAATTTGTAAATGGAGGTGATTTATGAATTATTGTTTAGCGTGGAGGCACGATACCCGGATACCATTTATTCCAGATAATATTAAAGGTGCCATCCGATTTAATATCTTCAAGTGTATTTTGCCATGTCTCTACCAATGTAGGGTTACTGTCCAGTGAGAAGGCTATATATACCTCATTTTGAATTAATTCGTATGTTGGGATCAGATCTGTGGATCCGGTGCCATTAATTTCTGAAAGATAATTAATGCTGATGTCAGGAAGCACTGCTGCTTCGATTTGCTGATTTATAATAGCCAAATGCAGTTCGGAAGGAGTAGTAAAGGTAACAAGGTTCTCAAAACCTTCATCCTCCAGCATGGCTTCATACAGCCATCCCTGCACTACACCGACAGTATTTAAAACGCGTGCATCATCAAGGCTGTTAATGGTTTGTGGGTTATTTGGATTCATGTAGAAATAGGTGATGTCTTTGCAAATAGGCCCTGCCCATTCAAAGCTGTTTTTCCGTTCTGGTGTTCTTACCATGCTAAAGAGTATGGTGTTGGGATTTACGTCCAGAACATTCAATGCATTGTCCCAGTATGTCATGATAATGGGTTGCTTATAATTGTTTCGTGAACTTATCTCATCGACAATGTCTATGGCACTGCCCTCAGGCACATTTTCGTCGTTTAAGTAGTTTTGTGGAGGATTGGATTCTGTAAAAATCTGGAAGGTACCCGGTGGTATTTCTCCGGGAAGGTATTGGTTATATAAGGATTCAAAATATCCGTTTTCCTTGTATTGATCGATGGACTTCTGCCAGGCATCAACGGTTTCATCCGGAACACCTTTGTTGAAGGCAATGTAACCCAGGAAAGTCTGGAAATACATGTTTTCTGAAATTTCACCTGTACCATGCCCCATCTCTTCAAGGGTGTTTTCCAGGGCATACTTTGTCTCTACAACTGCATCAACAGAGCCGTTTAATAAGGCAGTGAGCATTTCTTCCAGCGTCTCATATGCTATAAGGTTGGTGAACCCCTGGTTTGTCAACTGCTCTTGCTGGGAGTATCCGGAAGGAATGCCAATTGATTCAAGCTCTTTTGCCTGCTCTATTGTGGCGATTGCTATACCTGATGATGCATTAGTAAAAAACGATGCGTTAATCGTTGCAACAGGCCCCGCCCATTTGAAAAGCTGCTTTTTTTCCTCCGTCATGGCAATTGTGATCAGCGCAGCATTATCCTCCTCCTGAAGAGCATTATATCCTTCACTCCAGGGGACAAGTGTTATACCAGTCTCTTCCTGGTTTGTGTTCATGACAGTTTGAATCAGCTCTGCACTGCTTCCGACAATATCGTTTCCCGATAAGTAGTTAAAGGGTTTGTAATTTTCTGCATATACTTTTACTGTGAACTCTTCATCCCTGTTGCAGGAGCAGAGCATTGTAAATACAATGAGAATGAAAGAAGTGATTTTAGCTATATGTTTA
This sequence comes from uncultured Bacteroidales bacterium, assembly GCA_964594665.1. GTDB lineage: Bacteria > Bacteroidota > Bacteroidia > Bacteroidales > BM520 > BM520. Next base: position 2,260 of record CAZQNY010000036.1, on the reverse strand, counting down.
ATGGTCATCGATAATTATATTGATGCCTTCTCTTACGATGTGTTTTGAATTTTGTTTCGTTTTTATGTTGAAACTTGCATAAGTGAATATTTATTCATTTATTTGTGGCATGAGATCAAGAGATTACAGCAAGGAAGCTACAATATTTGAATCCTCACTACAGATAATCGAGCGGGATGGGATTGCCGGATTAACTATGGCAAAGATAGCCAATGCTGCAAATTTGGCTACAGGGACGCTGTATATTTATTTTACGAACAAAGAAGAGTTGATCCATGAATTATACCGCAAGCTGGAGCGTGAATCAGTGCATCGTTTTCTTGCAGGATACTCAGAGAAAATTCCATTTAAGGAATCGTTAAAAAAAGTATGGTTAAATTATCTGAATCATAGGATTACGTATCATGCTGAGAGTGTGTTTTTGGAGCAGTATTATCGATCGCCATATATTTCTGAACCGTTAAAGCATATTGCAGAATCAATGAAGTTACCTGTTCACAAAATTATACGCAGAGGTATAGAAGAAGGTGTTTTGTCGCCAAAGCTTGATGAAAGAATGGTCTTTCTGGCCATGTTGGGTTTTATTCGTGAGCTTGCAGATGAGCATGTTGGTGGAGTATATGTACTTGACAACGTGAAGATTGAGTCGGCATTCGAACTGAGTTGGAATATGATTAAAGCATAAATATATTTTTTTATTCTTAAAATGAATATTTATTCACTTAAAACATTTGTATTATGAATATTCCTGTATGGCAGTACCTGGTTTCCATGTCAGTGTACATTGTAGTATTACTCCTGATAGTGGAGTTTATGCGCAAAAATCACAAGTTTGCAGCAATCTTCTGGTTATTAACTCTTTTAACCTTCCCTTTATGGGATAATCAGTTGGATGGCTGGTTTCGTTGGGCAAAGACCTTCTCAGTGCTTGTTCCGACAGCAGTTGTTGTTGGTCTGGGTCGTATTGCGCAGTATGAAAAGCGTGAAGGCTGGTGGAAGTTTTTCCGGAAAGATTGGGTGTTATGGACATTATATGGTGTTCTAATGCTAAATATTCTTGAAGCTTCTTTTAAAGATCTGGCATTAGGGAACTATTTCAATGCTATTTCGGGTTTTATTCTTTGTGTAACCATTCCATTGTTTAAAAAGAGAGGGGCGAAAAAGCCCGGTTGGGAGATTTCATCCGACAAGCCCGGTGATTTATTGGTGTATACAAACCCTATGTGGAACTTCCTGTACACTACATGGAATATTGCATTCGTATATGCAGAAAACCCCGGGTTTGCAGCCAGTTCATTATGTATTTTACTCGCTGCTGAGCTCTATCCGGTTATCAAGAAACGTCCTGAGTTATATGTAACAGCACGAGTATATACACTTGCAACACATATCCTTATTCGTGCCACCTATGATATCTTTACACCTTTGATGGATTCATCTTCATTTGGTAATGAGAAGGTCGTTTACTGGTGGGGAATTATCAACTTTGCAATGCATGTGCCATTTTTGTTCTGGTTTATCGCAAATGAGAGGAAAATGCGGAAGCCAAAAAAATTGACTAAAGGATGATATAAAAGAAAGGCTGTCGGATTCCGACAGCCTTTCTTTATATTGTTTCGGCAAATAATGCAGAGATCTGACGATGTGCATTGTTGAAAAATTCTGTATACTCCATCTTCTCTCTTCTGTGCAGGTAGAAAATCATCATGCCTACAGTAAGGTACTTTATCTGTCGCACCAGCTCTTCTTTTTTATCCGTTGAAATCATTCCGTCAGAAACCAGTTTATTCCAGTCCTCTTCACATAATTTTTCAAGAAAATTGTTGATTAGTTCATCACTGTTGTGTCGGGGTGAGTTTGAGGAATGGTTTTCGATGAAAAAAAGCTCAAAAATTCCAGGATACTCCACAAAATACTTCATGTAGGCTATTGAAACAGCACGTATACGTCGTAAACCCGGCTCCTGTTCTGCCGTCTGTTTCTCCACAAATTCTCTGCACTCATCCATAAAACCGCAAACACATTCAAATACCAACTCCTTAACATCTTTGAAATAGTTGTAAAGTGTCGCATAACTATATCCGGCTATTTGTGCCACATTGCGTACACTTACGGCACGTAGCCCTTCTCCTTTTAAAATTGTTCTTGTGGCATCGATGAAATATCCTCTCATCCGCTGCTCCTGGATTTCATTTTTTGTCATCTTGATAGTATTAAAAATATTAACACTGCAAATATAATTAACACTGTTCAGAAAAGC
>CAZQNY010000035.1:0-25916 GCA_964594665.1 uncultured Bacteroidales bacterium | reverse complement strand
TCGTTAATACCCTATTGCGGCCAGTAAATACCGTTTCCGTTCATGCTTTTAATGAACTCCAGGGGTTTACCTTCAAAGAGCACTTCAGGGTTTACAGGGAAATTTGCGAGCACGGGCATAAGCATTGGCTCAATAATATCGAGTGTTGCTCCCGGGGTATATTCTCCATACACGGGCAGCATGGCCATCTCTTCCATTTTTACCCACACCCCAAAGTTTCTGTTCCAGGATATCAGGGTGTTGTCGAAGGCGTAGGGGACAAAGGTCATTCCCCTGTCGACGGCCATCTCCATCATCATATCCACGGGTGCTACCACTTCGGAAAAGTCGGCAGTGGCAGGGGCGAGGTAAGAAGATATGGCGGTCCATCCTTCATAGAGTTGAATATTGTGATTCTCTGTTTGGTTACCAAAGATCTTTCCCTGGAAACCGCCTGCAGTAAAGTATTGTGCCGTGGCAAACAGCGGCAGGCAAAGTGCGATAGTTATGATATATCTCTTCATGATGTTTCGTTTTTATAGGGTTAGTCCCATAGTATGTCAGATGGATAATGTTTGAATGACCACGGAATAAAGTGTGATCCGAAACCATTAAATTTTAATGGGAAATCGAATGCAGGGCCGGCCATTTCATTGTCATCATCTCTAATGGGTGGTTTTCGATGAACCGGTTTCGACGGTTGAGAATTTGAAGTTTTTGTAAATGCAGGTTTTGAAGTCACCTTCTTAGGTTTGGGAGGTAATGCCGGCGGACGTCTTTTTGGTGGTCCTATTTTTCGAGGGTTTTGAACCACTGATGTCGGGGTTATCCGATAGTAATACCCGCCTTTCTCGTGCGGTTTAATTTTATCATCAGGATTCATGATGGACTTTCCTCCTGGACATTTGTAAGCTGAAACTATGTGATCCTCAATATACTTTTCAACAAGATCTGGTAGGTTTGTTTCTGTAATCCATAGATAAACGACTGACTTTGTTTCAATCTTTGCTCTTTTAATTGCAGCATAGAGTTTATTATAGGCTTGCTTTCGCTGATGAGTAGCAAGTGATGAACTAGCTTTTCCTGCAAGTCCGGAAACAATACCAACCGCAGTTCCAATTCCTGGAATAAATGACGTTGCAAGACCAAAGCCATCGCTAAATGAAGAAATATCTTCGTACTTTGCTGCTTCGCGATTTAATTTTTTTGATTCTTCAATAGCTTTATGATCAAGGTTAAGATTCCAGTCCAATCTGTAATATAATTCTGTATCGGTTCTTACTCTTGTGGAAACAGTATACATGTCATATTTATAGTAACAAATTTCTTTTTTTGGATCTTTGTATATTCTTCTGTTTTGAATTTGTCTTGCATCAGTACCTGCTTTTTTTATTTTTTTATCAATACGGTATGTCCTGATGTATAACTCAAATTCAGGTGGATCATAGCTACAAAAAAACGTTCTACTTGAATATTTACTTAAAGGATTTTTTCTATTACCTGTTTTTAAAACGAAATTTTTACCCTCTGGAATCTCAAATCTTGGTCTGCTCCAGGCACATCCGGAAGGGTCGGTGTAAGTTACCGGGTTATTCAATCCATATGGATACTCATTTGTGCCATTGACTTTACCCCATGGATCAGGTGAAATAAATAGCCCGTTTACTGCATCGTAATACCTGTGTCTGTTGTAATAAATATCAGGCATAGGATCACAATATCTTCCGGCAAAGCCATATGGATTGTTCGTCGGATCAACAGAGCCATTATCTGCACCATAGGGTTCATATTCATATTCAGAAACCATATTCCCTGCTTCGTCAACAAGGGCTTTTGTAGATTTCAGGGGATCCCGGATATAGTAGAATTTATCTCCTATTGACTCCATAGCAATGTGTTCATCTACTGATGGTCCTTGTGTGAATTTTTGCAATGATAATCCTGTTTCATCATACACTTCAAACAAAGGATAGCAAGCAGGATGACCTTTTATCTCACTGCCAAAACCAGAGTAATCATAAAGGAACAGCTTTTCATCAATACCCTGAGGTGTTGACGTTATGGAACGAATGCGCTCGTTCTCCCCACTGTAGAAATAGGATATGGCACCGTCGGGTGAATTATATTCAGTCAGTTGACCGAAAGGATTGAATGTAAACATTTGGTCTCCTGAGCTGCCCTGGATAATTGCCAGGTTTCCATTGATGTCATAAATGTAGTTGTTTTCTATATCACTAATGAGCCTGCCCATAGGATCGTATGTGTAGTTGGTTGGCACGCCATAGTGGATTTTCTCAGTGATACTTCCCGTTGCATTATAAAAATATTGCCAGGCTACTTCTCCCATAGGGTCTGTAACAGAAGATAGCCTGTGCCAGGGATCGTAATCATAATACGTTGTTTCTCCGGCAAGGTTTGTCTCTGAGGTTCGGTTGCCATGAACATCATATGTCCAGGAAAAGTCAGCAATGATGGTTTTGTTGCTCATTGTAGTCTGTTTTCCTGTTATCTGGTTTGCAGCATCGTATGAATAGGTATCAGACATTCCATTCGGATAGGTTAAAGAGGATCTTCTTCCGGCCGGATCATATTGAAAAGAATATGCTCCATCTTTGGCAGAAGAAATTCCAGTAACCTGATTATTGCTATTATAGGTATAGCTCTGTGTACTGCTGCCCGGTAAAGTAGATGAAAGTAGATTCCCTGCCGGATCATAGGTATGTGTAGTCGTTTTTACGATACCGTTGCCGTAATCAACACTTACAGAAGCCAGTTCATCACGCGCAGTGTAGGTTTTTGTGACAATATTTGTAGAAAAGCCGTTTTGGGCAACCTGGGTTCTATTACCGTTTTCATCATAAAAATAATTTATCGTTTCATTATTCCAGTTTTTTGCGGTTTTCCTATAAAGCGGATCATAACTAAAATTAATGGTTTGCCCGGATTGATTTGTATATGTTGCCTTATTGCCTTCAGGGGTGTAGGTTAGCATGACATTTGTGCCATCAGGATAATTTATTCCGGACAACTGATTCATCGCATTGTACATGTAGTTCGTTGGAATATTCATCTCGTCGAGAATCTGCGTTCGGTTGCCATTTGCGTCATACTGGTATTGAATTAAGTGCCCTCCTTCATTGGCGCTGATGAGAAGGTTTAATGCGTCATAAATATAATAGGTAATGTTTCCTCCAGGATCAGTATATGAAGTTATATTTCCAATGCCATCGTAGGCATATTGAACAGTATTACCCAGTGGATCCGATTTCGATAACAACCTTCTTGCCGGAGAATAATTTCGTGTTTCTGTATTCCCTAATGGGTTTGTGATATGTGTCTTTAACCCTACAGCATTGTATGTTATTGAGGAGCTACTTCCATCAGGATAAATGATTCCGGTTTGTTGGTTTACTGCATCATATTGATATTGCGTTGTGTATCCATTTTTATTCGTTTCAGAAATCATATTTCCAACAGCATCATAGGTGTAGTAATGTGAATATCCCAGCGGATCTGTTATCTGCGTATTATTATTTAACGGATCATAGACATAGTTGGTAATAAAACCTCTTTTATTTGTGTACGTCAGCATATTTCCTAATGGGTCAAGGCTATAGGTTTCTATATTCCCCAATGCATCGGTTATTGAAATTAGCTGATCCAGTTGGTTGTAAACCATCCCCGTTATGTGCCCCTCCTTATCTGTGAACTGTGTTTCGTTACTATTCCCATCGTAGTTGTGCAGGTTTGAGAATCCCAGAGGATCTGTTTCAGATACTAAGCGGTTAAGGCCATCATACAGATAGGTATAGGTATTGCCATTATTATCTGTGTATGTAACCTTGTTTCCATTGGCATCATACTGGTTATGCTCTTGAAACCCCAAAGCATTTTGAATTGAAGTATTGTTACCGAGCAGATCGTATGTAAATTGGTGTGTGTTCCCATTTGGGTCTGTTGATGAAAGTAATAAACCCGTTGGAGAGTATGTGTAGTGGTAGGCGTTATTTTCCGGATTTTTTGCCCGAATAAGCTGATTCAGGTTGTTATAAAGGTAATTTGTTTCAAAACCCAATGGATCTGTTACTGAAATCAAATTATGATTTGCATCATAAATATATGAAATAGTGTTCCCTAAAGCATCAGTTATTGCTTCAAGGTTGCAACAAGAATAAATGTATTGCGTATTCTGACCATTTTTGTCAGTGTATAAGATTACTCTCCCTTCTGCATCAAAGTCGTACAATTCTGTATTACTCAAAGGATCCGTTTTTTCAATCATATTGCCTGCGCAATCATAAGTATAATACCATGTGTCATTATTTTTATTTGTATATGATGTTTGCCTTCCCAGCAAGTCATACGTATAAGTCTCATTATTATTTAAAGGGTCCGTTTTTTGAGTTACTAACCCTCTGAAATTATACTGGTATTGATAGGTGTTTCCATTTTTATCAATCCTTGTAGCAAGGTTTCCATTAGGCGTATATGTGTTTTGCTCTGTATGTCCCAATGGATCTGTTATAGAGGCCAAACGATTTAGGTTGTTATAGGTATACGTTGTGGTATTTCCATTCTTATCTGTTGATTGGATGAGATTACCTGCTGCATCATAACTCTGTTGTTCAGCATTTCCCAATGCATCTGTGGCGATTATCACGCGGCTGTTGTCATCATATTCATACATTGTTGTAGCACCCTCTTCATTCGTTGTTGATATCAGATTGCCCAGATTATCGTATGTAAAGGATTTGTATGAACCATCCGGGTTGGTGACCAGCGTAATCCTGCTGAAACAATCATATTCGAAAGAGATGGTATTGTCATTAAAATCATTTTGAGTTAGCAGATTTCCTGAATTGTCATAGGTGAAATTCATGATATTTCCTTCCGGATTAGTAATAGTAGCTAAAAATCCAGCGGTGTTATAGGTATATTGTGTGACCTCACTGTTTTTGTTTTGTTGTGAAATAATCTGCCCGGCAGCATCATAAACAGTCTCTTCACTATAACCCAGACAGTTGGTTATGGTTGTTAAACGTTGTCTGGCATCATGTTCATAATGCGTGGCATAACCCAGTTCATTAGTCACTTCGGTTTGCATCCCCATTTCATTATAGGCATAAGATATACTACTTCCATCATGATTTAGAATTTGTGCAAGACTGTTAAAATTATTATAAGTGAAAGTAGTCGTGTAACCTTCCCCGTCTGTTATGCTTGTTATATTTCCAGCCGGAGAATAAGTATAGCTGGTAGTATTGCCCAGGGCATCAGACACAGAAGTGAGATTGTAAAAGTTGTCATAAGTATTTGTGGTTGTATTTCCCAATGGGTCTGTGTGATGTAATAGTATTCCACATGCATCATAATAATACTCTTCAGTATATCCTAAAGGATCTATGACACTAACCAGATTGCCATAATTGTCGAATGAAAGTGTTGATGTATTTCCATTTAAATCTGTATATGTAATGATATTTCCATAGACATCATAAGTAAAGGTTTCTGAATTCGACTGACAATTCGTTATTGCTGTTTGATTGCCATTTATATCATAGCTGAAGTTTGTAGTGTTTCCGTTTCTGTCAGTGTACGAGGAGATAAGGTTGAAATTACCCGTGTAGGTGTTTGTGATTGTATTTCCATCATAATCTTCAATCTGCAGAATGTTCCCGTTTCCATCGTAGGAAAAGTTGAGCTCTCGCCCAAGCTCATCTGTGGTTTTAATAATGTTTAACTGATTGTCCCACTGGTATGCATTGGTGTTATTATCTTCAAATGTAATCAGTGCCAAGCGTGATGAATTATCATAGGTAAATGATTTTGTATATGTATCATTTCCAATGCTGTAGCTCATCTCCGTAGTGAGATTCCCCTGATTATATTCAAAGTTTATGGCATAGTTCAATGCATTACAGGTGATACTTTGAATTGCCTGATCCTGATTATAGCTTATTTCCCATAGCGTACTGTTTTTATCAATAATATTATAGATTCTACCATTTGAATACATAAAATGAACACTATTCCCCAACGGATCTGTCCGTTCTTCCAGATATCCAGCATTATCATAGGAAAAACTAAATTCTCTGGTATTTTCTGTATTCGAATCAGCGAAACTCTCCAGTAAATTCCCATTCCATGAAAAATCAATACTTCTGCCTGATTGATCCGAGAGTTTACTTAATCGGTTATTATTGTATGTAAATGAGATTTCATTGTCATTTCGGTCGACAATTTTTGATAGGTAGGGAAGACCCGTAACACCAAAATGATACTCGATGCCATGTTTTGTCGTAAGAACAAAATATCCCGGGCTATCATCAAGAATTTTAAATACACCTGGTTGCGGCAAATAATTATTTCCATCCCGGTAGTACGTTTCTTTTCTCCCGTCGGGCATTTGAATGCATATTGAGTCATTGTGATTTGTTAGTTCCATCCCCATTGAAAAGACCCAACCTCGTCCATAGCCTTTATTTATATCCTTTCGGGCGCTGTTGTATGAAAAATAGATATCAAAATCAGGCCCCTGGTTGGGAATATGCCAGTCATAATACTGTAGAAGTAAATTGCCATTGAAAGTGTTAACTGACGCATTTTTATAGGCAGTCGGTACATTGTACTGGGCAAGGTTTTGCGCTGAAATATTCGCGAGTGAAAAAATGAATATGAAATTTGTCACCAGGAATAATTTTAAGCATTTTTTGGGGTTTACAAGGCGTGTCATTTTTTTATATTTTTGATATATAGTTGGTTAAGATGGTATAAAGGTAATGCCCTCATATTCGAAAGTCAAGCTTTGTTGTACTGAAAAAGCAATAAAATCATTTTTTTTTAAAAAAATTCCTCAACCCTTGTTTATGAACAATAGTTCATTACCTTTGTTGTGTATTATGAACGATAGCTTAAAACTATGAGTCCACGACCCCACAGAAAAAGACGTATCGAGGCAGTGCCTTCCATAACAGGAATGCGGCCCCAGGGCGGCGGCAGGCGCTACCGTGGCAGCCAGGAGGTTGTAAACCTGATGCTGGAGGAATATGAAGCTCTCCGCCTGTGCGACTACCTGGGGCAAAACCATGAAACTGCTGCCGCCAATATGCAGGTCTCAAGGCCTACGTTTACGCGTATCTGCACCAGCGGACGACAAAAAATGGCGCGCGCCCTGGTAGAAGGCCTCGAAGTGGTTGTGGGCGGCGGCAATGTACATATGGGTTCCAGCGACCGGTGTGTATGCCCCAACTGTAATACGGAAACAGATCATCAACCCGGCGTGCCCTGCAAGGAGCACCGTTGCCCCCAATGCGGCGCGCCAATGGTTCGTAAATAATAGAAAGGAGTTACATTATGCCTAAAATGGATGGTACCGGACCCGACGGAAAAGGGCCCAAAACAGGTCGCGGCCTTGGCAAAGGATCAACCCTGACAGATGAAGAAAAACTGCAACAGCTCGGCAAAGGCCAGGGCAAAAAACGTAATGCCGGCGAAGAAAACTGCGGCTCCGGCAAAGGACGACGCACCGGAAACCGAAGTTAATGAGGATACAGACCTTTAGGTTTTTGGATAGCAGACCTGACAGGTTTTGGAAACCTGTCAGGTCTAACACCCCGACAACTCGACAACTCGACAACTCGACAACTCGACAACTCGACAACTTTAAATATTTTCACTATGCCAAATTTTAATCAAACAGGCCCCGAAGGACAAGGTCCCATGACCGGCCGAAAATTAGGCCGCTGCACAGGTAATGTGCCGGCAAACAAATTCAACAATGTCAACAACGACAACAACGACAACAACGTCAACAACGACAACAACGACAACAACGACAACAACGTCAACAACGTCAACAACGTCAACAATGTAAACAATGTCAACAACAACAATCCCCAAAATGAGGCTCCTTTAGGTTTGGGACTTGCCCGTCGTCGTGGTTTTGGCGGTGGTGGCCGCGGACTTAGAGGTGGTTTTGGCGGCGGCCGTGGTCGCGGTCGTGGTCGTTGGTAATGATTTTTGTATCTTTGCATCAACAAACCGACATAAATACATGGACTACCGTTGTGTGAAATGCTTTCGTAACACCTACGCAAAGCTGATGGATAAATATGCCCTTGATGCAAATCAACAGCACGAATTTGAGCAATTCTTTGATGATGTAGTGGCTGACTATGAAAATATGCTGGCCCCGGAGCTTCAGATTCCGCTACAAAAAAAACTGGTGAGCCTCAGTGGTGTTGACGACCTTTACCGTAAGGAAAAATGTATCAGCAATAATCAGGCAATATCGCTTGCCGGGTACTGGAAAGATGCTGTGCGTAGTGCTGCGAATCCTCTTGCTCTGGCTGTTCGTCTGGCCATAGCAGGGAATATTATGGACTATGGAGCGAACACTGATTTTGATTTACGCAAAACTGTAGACAGAGTCCTGCATGCCGACCTGGCCATTGATGGCAGTGCGGATCTTTTTCAGCGACTTAAAGAGGCAAAAAATGTCCTTTATCTGGGCGATAATGCCGGTGAGATTGTTTTCGACCGCCTGTTTATTGAAACCATTGGGCACCCCAACGTAACCTTTGTGGTACGTGGCGGCCCCACCATAAACGATGCCACCCTGAAGGATGCCCGCGATGTGCGTATGCAGGAGGTCGCAAAGGTGATCTCCAGCGGCGTGGTTGCTCCCTCAACCTTGCTGTCAAAATCCCCGGAGGAGTTCCTGGAATACTATCGTGCCGCTGACCTTATTATTGCCAAAGGCCAGGGTAACCTCGAAGGACTTATCGATGAAAATGACCCCCGCATATTCTTTATGCTCATGGCCAAGTGTGATGTCATGGCTGAACGCCTTGGCGTAAATATTAACGATTTTGTGATTTATAACCCCAAAAAGTAATGAGTTCCGAAAAACTGACCTTCGGGCCAATACCTTCCCGCAGGCTTGGATTTAGCCTGGGAATCAATAATATAAAAGGTGAAAAAAAATGCCCCTATTCCTGTGTCTACTGCCAGGTGGGTGCAAAATGTACCATGACGCTCCGACGTCAGCAGTTTTTTACCACTGAAGAGCTTGTAAAGAGCGTTGCAATGCACCTGGAGTCAATAAAAGACGCCCGAAAACCTGATGTACTGGCCTTTGTACCCAATGGTGAACCTACACTGGATGTGAACCTGGAAGCGCATATTGATGCATTACTGCACTTTCAGATCCCCGTGGCAGTAATAACCAACGGCACTTTGCTTTCGGATGCCACGGTGCGAAAATCGCTCATGAAGGCTTCATGGGTCTCCGTGAAAGTGGACGCCGGAAGTGAAAATATTTGGCGGAAGCATAACCGCCCGGTAAAAGATCTTGCCTTTGACGATTACCTTCGTGGTATCAGGGCATTTGCCAAAGAGTTTCCGGGAACACTGGTTACGGAAACCATGATGTGTAAAGGTACCAATGATTCACCGGACAATATTGATAAAGTAGTGCCCGTAATCCAGGAACTGAACCCAAAAATATCTTATATCACTGTTCCTACACGACCACCGGCAAAAACCGGTATCACTGCTCCTGATGACGGTGCTCTTCTCTATGCCTATAATGCGTTTACTGATAACAACCTTAAAGCAGAGCTCCTTACCGGATTTGAGGGCGATGGAGTAGGGCAGACCGGCAATTCACGGGAGGATATCCTCAATATCACTGCTGTCCATCCCCTGCGAAGAGATACCATTAAAAAAATGCTTGATGCAACACAGGGTGATATTTCACTTCTCGATGAATTAGTGGAGGCAGGAATGCTCTCAGAGCTCTCTTTCGGAGCACATACCTACTACCTTAGGAAGAAAGCAGAGAAATAGAGGCTTTTCGTTTTGTGAAAAATTAAATGCCTTAAATAAAAGTATTTGGAAAAATGTACCTAATTAGATACATTTGTAAAAAAAACAGAATGTCGCCTACAATTGATATAATTGATGGAATCAAGATACTGTTTTATAATGGGGAGCATCGTCCTCCGCATTTTCATGCAGTATATAATGAATATGAAGTAATTATTGATATTGAAGGTAGTAATGTTATTGCCGGACAAATGCCATCCAAACAGTTGAAAAAGATTTATGATTGGTTAGTAGGTAATTCGGCATGGGCAAAAGATCTTTTTTACGAATTTAATCCGGAGTTGCTATGAGAAAAACAATTAAAATACCAAGAATCTTAAAGATAAACTGGATTTCCGGTCTTTCGGTTTGTGTGGTTTTTAATAATGGTGAAAGCAGAATCATTGATTTTCGATGTGTATTGGATTCATTAAATCTCCGTGATGATTCACCAGCACGTATGCTGTATAATGAAGATGAATTTGCAAAAGTTAAATTAATGGACAATACTTTATCCTGGGATAATGTACTCCAGTATATAACGCTGCGTGATCGGAGTAAACAAAAGGTGCCTTATCAAATCGGTGCTGATGTGCTGTTGAAATACAGTAAGCCTGAAGTCTCCGGGTTTGAGATTCGTATTGGTTCCATGATACGGGAAGCCCGATTATCAATGGGATTGACACAGGAAGAACTTGCCATGATGAGTGGAACTTCCCGGACCTATATTAGTCGTTTGGAGAATGATAAATCGGATGTTGAGCTTGGAACCTTACGAAAAATCATTGAAACCGGCCTGGGAAAAAACCTTGAGATTCGTATATCGTAGGCTGTGATATTTTTATTCAAATAGTCTTGATCTATTTCCTTTTTCAAACAACGATTAAGGGATTTCCCGCTATTAGTTGTATTTTTATATGAAACAAACAAAACAGGCTGTTATGTTACTTATAAAAAATGGCAAAGTAGCGCGTCCCGGAGGCTTGCAGCGTTGCGATGTGCTTGCAGGCGCTTCAGCAATACTACACTGTGACGAAAAGATAGAAATATCTGAACGGTTGACGGATCATGTTATTGATGCCACCGATGATATCCTTGTACCGGGGTTTATTGATCTGCACACACATATTGCCGGTGCCGGCGGTGAAGGTGGGCCTTCGACTCGTACTCCGGAGATGTTTGCCGGTCAGTTTTTTCGCGCAGGTATTACCACCACTGTGGGCTGCCTTGGCACTGATGGTATCACCCGATCCCCAAAGGATGTGCTCATGAAAGCCAAAGCTTTAAATGAGGATGGGCTCACGACCTACATGTACACAGGAGCCTACCAGGTGCCCACTCCCACAATCACCGGGTCTGTTGCCAATGATCTTGCTGTTATTCAGGAGGTTATTGGTGCCGGTGAGATTGCTTTATCTGATCACCGCAGTTCAGCGCCGGGAGTTGCCGAATTGGCAAAAATCGCAAGCCAGGCAAGGGTCGGAGGGATGCTTGGAGGAAAAGCAGGGATTGTTAATATCCATATGGGTGATGCCCGGGATCCTTTTCGTCCGCTTTTTCAGGTCGCAGAAACAACGGATATCCCCATAAAACAGTTCCTCCCAACTCATATCAACAGAAACAACCATATTTTTGAAGATGCTAAAATATTTGGCAAAAATGGTTTTATTGACATCACAACAAGTTCATATCCATATTATCATGAGTATGAGGTAAAACCTTCAAAAGCATTCATAGAGCTGTTAAAAGCAGGTGTTCCTTCCTCACATATAACCATGAGCTCAGATGCCGGTGGCTCCTTGCCCGATTTTGATGAAAACGGAGAATTAACAAAGCTGCAATCCGGGTCTCCCGACAGCCAGATCCGTGAATTTCGCGACCTTGTGCTTTCAGAGGGATTGGACATTTGGGATGCCCTGGCACCTTTCACCCGTTCTGTCGCGCGTATTCTGAAACTTCCTGCCAAAGGTGTGCTGGAGCAGAACTATGATGCGGATATTCTTATACTTGATAAAGATTTTATGGTCAAGACCGTCATAGCCAAAGGAGAAATCGTATTTTTTAATTATAACCCCGTTAAAAAAAGTCATTTTGAAAAATAGTTATTTTATGCGTTGTTTTTTTGTTATTGCAACCCTTTTTGTGTCACTCAATGTTTTCTCTCAGGGCTCACTGCTGTTAATTGGTGGTGGCAGTGAATCAGATGATGAGGGGGCCTGGAATCTTGAACCTTATTCATGGGCTGTGGAGACGGCTGCAAACCACCGGGTAGCAATTCTTAGTTTTAATAGTGCCACAAGCTGGATGCATGACTTTTTTATGGAGCATTGTAATGCTGCTGCTGCCAAAGATTTCAAAATCAACTCTTCTGCTTTGGCCAACAACCAGGCAACATATGATAGCCTGATGTCATATGATATGATATTTATTAAAGGTGGTGACCAGTGGAATTATTACAGTACCTGGAAAAATACGTTAACACATCAGGCCATTGCAGATAAGTTCAATGAAGGTGGTGTGATTTGCGGCACTTCTGCAGGGCTGGCTGTGTTATCGGAAGTGATATTTACGGCTCAACGGGGTAGTGTTTATCCGGATGAATGTTTACAGGATCCTTTTAATCAATATATGACTCTTGCCGATGATTTTCTGAATCTTTTCCCGGGGTATATTTTTGATTCGCATTTCACCAATCGTGGCCGTGGTGCCCGCCTTGTTGGTTTTCTTGCCAATCGTTATTTTAATAATGATGAGCTGTTAAAAGGTATTGGTGTTGATGAAACAACGGCAATGACAATTTCATCCGATGGCCTGGGTACTGTCTATGGTACCGGTGCCGTGAATCTTTACTCTCCTATATCCGATAACCCGTTTCATTTGCACAATGGCACGCTCAAAGTCGATTCACTGCGTGTTGATCAACTGCTTCATGGTTGTACCTATGATTTTAATACAGGCACTATAACAGGGTTCTCCGGGTCGTTTAACCCCGTATTCAATGAAGAGTATGGAAATTATTCACTGTTAATGAGCGGGTCAGATGAGGTATCTGAGAATTCAGATATGCTGTACGACCTTGTAAATGATTGTGGGTCCGCTGACGACCTGATAGTTATTGTTACCGGTTCTCAGCATGAAATGGCAACAGTCTTTCAGTCACGTTTGATTAATTACGGAGCCGAAAATGTGGCCATATACAGTGCCATTGGATCGATGCAGGAGGATCCCGATTTTGCCCGGGCCATTGGTGAGGCAAAAAAAATATTGTTTCTGGATAATGAATACTATATCCTGGAGCATTTTATGGAATCCGGAGAGAATGGAATGTTGTTTTATGACCGCATAAGGCATGATAATATGATTGTGGCTTTTGTGGGTGATAACAGCCGTTTTGCAGGTCCTGTTGTTGTTGAAAATTACTTGCTCGATGGTGCTGCAACAAACGGAACGCTGACATTTAAAGACGGCCTGTCGTTGCTTAGGGCTTCGGTAATTATGCCCAACAGCTACCTGGAGTCGGATATGTATGAAAATGCTGCTGCCGGAGTGCCCTATACACTTCTTCAAAATGATTTGCGTTTTGGATTCTGGCTTGCTGCAGGTAATTATATTAAGTATCAACCCGGTGACCAGGAGACGACAATAACCTGCCATGGTACTTTTCCTGTAATGGCAATGGTGCTTGCGGCAGGAACTCCGGGTGGTTTTGCTTCAAAAACCTATAACGCCAATTATACTACTCCTGCAATGATTGCCGGTTTCCAGGGGCTTAATCTGCGTATTCTTGGTGATGGAGAAGAAATTATAACCGGTGGAAATGTAAGCTTGTATGGTATGAATCAGCATGATGCAATGCCGTTTGTAAAGGTATTCCCAAACCCGGTTCAAAACAGGTTATTCATTCAATCAAATGACAGACTGATGAAAATCATTTTCAGGGATTTTTCAGGGAAAGTGATTTCTGAGAAATACATAAGCAGCACGAAGCATTCTATTGATATGTCGTGCCTTAAAGCCGGGATATACCTGTTGGAAGTAGATGCAGGAGATGCAATACGTGTGGTTTCTGTTGTAAAGCAGTAATAATATGCACTGTTTTTTGTAACTTTGAACGAATAACCATCATTATTTAATGTGACCTATAACCCTGAAAGCATAAACGATACCTTGAAAGGTTTAAAAAGCGGCAACAAGCGTGCTTTCAGCATAGTGTTTGATCACTATTCATCGCAGGTGTTTCATTTTGCCCTCCATTTTGTTCGCAGTGAATATGATGCTGAAGAAATAACCCAGGAGGTTTTTGTGAAACTCTGGGAGACAAAGGAAAGAATTAATCCCAACCAGAATTTTAGTGCCTATCTGTTTACTATAACACGAAATATTGTTTTTAATCGTCACAAAAAGAAGGTCCATGAATGGAATTACCTTGATTACCTTACTGCCTTTGTGCGAAATAACAGCAGTGATACCGATAAAGTAGTTCTTTATGATGAATTACAAACATTATTAAATGAGCACATCTCTTCCATGCCCGAGCGGCGTCGTAATGTGTTTATTATGAGTAGGTTTAAAGGTCTTTCTCATAAGGAAATTGCTGATCAGCTTGGCTTATCTGTAAAAACTGTGGAGGTACATATTCGTCTGGCGCTAAAAGAGCTTAAATCAAAGCTTGATAATGATTATCAGTTTGTCCTGGTATTTTCTTTTTTATCAAAATACTGATATTTTCGATTACCATTAAGGGTTTCCCGTTTGCTGGTTGTATTTATTTAAAATACCAGCAAAAAGAACCTATGGATAAGCTTCATTTTTTTCGAAACTGGCTGCATTTTCTTGCGGGATCGTCGTCACAGGATGAGAATCATACTCTCTATGACCTGCCGGAGTCGCAGGAATTTCAGCACGCCGTCTGGAAAGATGCCGGGAAGAAATCACTATCTCCGGAAAGAAAACAGAGCATCTATCAAAATACCTTAAACCAGGTCTCTCCTGGCATACGTATTATCAGGCAGCAGAGATTATTGAAAATTGCCGCTGCTGTTGTTATCCTTTTAGGCCTGGGAGCTATAATTCGTTATGCCGGGGTTTTCACTGCTGACGGAGATGCTCTCATTGAAGTTGTTTGTGAGCGGGGAGTGCGTAAAACGGTTGTTCTTCCCGACGGCTCCGCTGTTATACTTACCGGGGAGAGCAAAATATCCTATCCCGAAGAATTTAGCCGTGAAAACCGTAATGTCGTAATGAATGGTATGGCGTTTTTTGATGTTGTAAAAGATTCGGATCGCCCTTTTAATGTCTCCTCATCAGGGTTGAATATTACCGTTTTGGGAACTTCGTTTTCTGTAGAAGATTTTCAGGATGAAGCATATGCAAAAACAACACTTTTGGAAGGAAAAGTTTGTGTTAGCCCCAAAAGCAACAATGTACATCCGAATCCTGCGATCCTTCATCCCGGGGAACAGTATAATTATTCCCGAAACAACAACAGTACCTCTGTATCGCAGGTTGATGCCCAACGTGTCACAGGCTGGATTAATGGGCGTCTGGCCATTGACCAGTTAACAGTAGAACAACTCTGCCGTATCCTTGAACGCTGGTATGATGTTGATTTTCACCTTCCCGAAGAAATCCCGGGGAATGACACTTTTACTTTTACTGTTGAGGGTAACTCCATAGAAGATGTCCTGCTGCTTATGCAAAAAATAAGCCCTATGTCATGTCGTATCATTGGTAACGATATTTTCATTGAATATAAAAACTAACTAAATAAGACGTTATGATATCAAATTTTACTCATCAGGCATGTAAGAAAATTATGCATCGCATCGCCCCGGGGGCGCGAACGCTGCTATTGCTTATTTTCATCTCGTCAGGGCATTTGTATGTTAATGCTGCCTGGTCGCAAAACAATCCAATAAATCTGAAGCTTCAGGAAGTATCATTAAAGGTTGTACTTCAGGAAATTGAGAAGCAGTGTGATTTTACTTTTGCCTATAATGCTTCCAATATTGATGTGGATCAGTTGATTTCTGTTTCTTTTGAGAATGAAACACTTGATGCTATTCTGATTCAGCTTCTTGCAGAAAGAAATATTGCTTTTGAATATGTGAAAGAAAAAATAGTCCTTACACCCGCCAATACCAATATTTTTCCCGTTGTTTCACCGCAGAATAATGATGACGGAAAAAAGATTACAGGAACTGTTACAGATGCGAGTGATGGTTCCACATTACCCGGTGTGAGCATCATTATAAAAGGAACAACAACCGGAACTGTGACAGATATCGACGGGAAGTACTCTCTTGAGGTTCCTGATGATATTACGGTATTGGTATTTTCTTATCTGGGATATGAAAAAGTAGAGGCTCTCACCGATCGTAACGTTATTGATATTGCTATGGTTCCTGCTGCTACACAGCTCGAAGAAATGGTGGTTGTTGGATATGGGACACAAAGTAAAAAATTATTGACAGGAGCTATAAGTGCCATCAGTAATAAGTCGCTGGAAGGAAACCCTGTTTCAAATATTGATCTTGCAATACAGGGAAAATCTACCGGCGTTCAGGTGGTAAGCAACTCCGGAACACCCGGAGCAGGCATTTCAGTGCGTGTCCGTGGAATAAGTTCCATAAATGCCGGCAGTGATCCCTTGTATGTTGTTGATGGAATCCCCATTATTACCGGTGACTATGGGCAGGTAGGCTTCAGCGGTCAAACCATTAATGCGATCTCTGATATAAATCCAAATGACATTGAGTCGATCAGTGTTTTGAAAGACGCATCTGCAGCAACAATTTATGGTACAAGAGCTTCCAATGGTGTAATTCTTATTACTACGAAAAAAGGTGCTTCCAGCAAAACCAAATTTAATTTCAGTACCTATTATGGCCTGCAGAAAGTGGCAAAGACACTGGATATGTTGAATGCTACTGAGTATATGGAGTTTAAAAATGATGCCAGCGTAGCTTCTGGTGGTCTGCCTGTATATTCTCAGGAGCAGATTGATAATAACACCATTGATACCGACTGGTTTGATGAGGTTCTTAGAGTTGCCCCTATTGCCAACTATGAGCTCTCTGCCTCCGGAGGGTCAAAAGATACACGCTTTTACATTTCCGGAAATTATTTCGATCAGCAAGGAACCCTTATTGGAACCGCATACGATCGTCTTAACGGCCGTGTTAATATTGATCATACTGTTAATGACAGGCTTACTATCGGAAGTAATATTGGTATCAGTTATTCACGCAACGACAGGAAAGAAGGTGACCAGTCGTTGAATTCACCCATGGCAAACGCAATTGCCATGCCTGCCATTTATCCTGTATATAATGAAGATGGCTCTTTTAATGATGACGGTCCTTTTGCAAATCCTGTTTCCATCGGAAAGCTGCACACCAATAAATCCTATGCGTTTCGTTCCATTGCCAATATGTATGCTGATGTTAAGATCGCTGAAGGTTTGATTTTTCAAACAAAATGGGGCGCCGATTATTACAACCTAAGGGAACATACTTACGACCCGCCTACGACCCGCCAGGGAGGAAAGTATAACGGTCTTGGTATTGCCACTACGGCAAATGTTTCGAATATTGTAAGCAATAATGTGCTGAAATATACGGGTGATTTTAACGATCGCCATCACATAAATGCACTTTTAGGATATAGTTTTGAAAATTACAGCCGCCGCTCTTCCTATCTGCGCGGGCAGGATTTCCCCAGTGAGGATTTCCAATACATCGCCAGTGCCGCTACCATTACCGAAGGTAGTACCAGCGCGCTCGACCGTGGCCTTAACTCCTTCTTTGGTGAAATAAAGTACGATCTGAGCTACAAATATCTGTTCTCTCTCAGTGGCCGATATGATGGTTCAAGCAAATTCGGGGCTAACAACAAGTTTGGTTTCTTCCCTGCAGGTTCTGCCGCCTGGCGAATCTCAGAAGAAGACTTTTTTGATTTTAAATCCATCAATGAATTGAAGCTTCGTGCCAGCTATGGCCTTACCGGAAATGACGGGATTCCTGATTTTGCTTTTATGAATCTCTATTCTTCCGGATCAAACTACCTTCAGGCTCCGGGAATTTATCCTTCTCAGCTCCCAAACCCTGATTTGCGATGGGAAACAACTACTCAATTTGACCTTGGCTTTGACCTGACAATGTTTGACAGCCGCATGACCCTGAATTTTGATTATTATAATAAACATACCCGCGATTTGCTGCTTTCCCGCCCGGTACCGGCTTCCTCAGGCTTTAGTTCCCTTACATCAAATATTGGGGAAATGAAAAATGATGGTATTGAAATTTTGCTCTCAACAAATATTATTCAGCGAGAATTTACATGGGATCTTAATACCAACTTCAGTCTTAACCGTAATGAGGTGACTAAACTCTATGATGATCAGCCGGTTATTGTCGGCCGTGGTGAAAACAATGTTCGTGTAGGATATCCTATAGGAATATTTTACAACTATGAATCCCTTGGCGTTGACCCTTCTACCGGTGATTTGGTTTTTAGGGATGTGGACGGTGATGGCATAATTACTGAAAACGATCAAACACTTATCGGGGACCCAAACCCTGATTTTATTGGCGGGCTGACCAACAATTTTGCCTGGAACGGTCTTTCGCTCTCCGTATTTATTCAATACAGCTATGGTAATGATATTTTTAATGGTACACGCAGGTATGTTGAATCCATGAAGGGGCAGGATAATCAGCTAACAACAGTACTTGAGCGTTGGCAGGAGCCGGGAGATGTCACTTCTGTTCCCAGGGCAACAAATGCTGATTTAAATAATAACGACAGAGTTTCGTCGCGTTTTGTGGAAGATGGCTCTTACCTGCGGTTTAAGAATGTACGCCTGAGTTATTCATTCCCCAAAAATATACTTGATAAAATGCACTTTGATGCCATGCAGATTTTTGCCATGGCGCAGAACCTGTTTACTTTCACCAATTACAGTGGTATGGATCCGGAAGTGAATTATGCCGGAAATGATAACCTTCGCTACGGTACCGACTTCTTTACCTATCCCAATGCAAGAACTTTTACTGTTGGCCTTAATGTTCAATTTTAAATGCTTATACTATGAAAAAGATAATTCTATACTTCTCGATATTGTTAATTGCAGGTGCATGTGCAAAACTCGATCCGCAGCCCACACAATCTGTAAATGCTGACGAGGCAATTACAAGTGCTGATGATCTGGAACAGGCGCTTACAGGCTGCTACGATGCCCTGCAGCTTAGTGGTTTCTATGGCCGGCATGCTCTGTTTGCTGCCGAACTTTCCTCCGATAATGCCAATGCAACAGGTACTATTCTTGAATACAACGATATGAGTCTGAATAATATGCTTTCAGGGAACTCTATTGTGGAATCCATGTGGTACCATTTTTATATAGCTATCAATAGGGCCAATAATGTACTCTATTACCTCCCTCAGGTGGAAAACCTTGATGAAGGAACTGCAAATGATGTGAAAGGTCAGCTGTTGTTTATTCGTTCTCTGGCCTGTTTTAACCTTGTTCGCTATTTCGGTGATGTACCGCTGAAAACTACGCCTACGTTATCAACAAACGAACTCGATATTCCCCGCACTCCTGTTAGCGATGTTATCAGCCAGGTGAAAGATGATCTTGAATTTGCCATGAACAATATTTCAACCACAACACCGGGAAAAGCAACAGCTGGTGCAGCGGAAGCCTTGCTGGCAAAAGTGCTGTTATATAATTTGGAATATGATGATGCAATTCTTCATGCAACGAATGTGATTGATGGGTATTCCTATTCCCTTGATAATTTTGCCACCTTATTTTCCGGTGAGAATAGTGCTGAACACATTTTTCAGGTTTTTTATTCGGATCAGGATAAGAGTCGCCTGGCGGAATATTCGCTGCCTACGGCCATGGGGGGACGCTATGAAGTAAGCCCGGCAGAGGCCTTACTGAATAATTATCAAGATGGTGATATACGTAAGGATCTCTCTTTTGCCGGCATAGAAGAGGCACCTTATTGCATAAAATACAGTAATATATCCACCGGAGATGATAATGTTTGTGTCCTGCGTCTTGCTGAGATGTATCTGCTGCGTGCCGAAGCCCGCATAATGCTCCGGGATCCCGAATTACAGTCGATAAACAATGATATTAATGCTATTCGTGAACGTGCAACGCTGAATCCTGTTCAACTTGCTGATTATGGTGATTTACTTGATGAAGTGCTTCTCCAGCGACAACTGGAATTCGCCTTTGAAGGTCATCGTTGGTTTGATTTGATACGAACGAACCGTGCCATTGAAACACTGGAGAATGTTTCAGGCTCTGAGCAGCTGTTGTTTCCTATACCATTTTCTGAAATTAATACAAATAATCTTATTAATGCCGAAGATCAGAACCCTGGTTATTAATCCATAAATAATGTGTTATGAAAATTTATAAATACATACTGCATCTTGTTTCCCTTTTCGTATTTGTTGTTTCACTGACATCATGTGAAGAGGAGATGGTTGTTCCGCAAGCCAGCACGCAGGCTGAGTTTACCTATGCAGCCGAAAGCGGACTTACAGCCCCCGCCACAATACAATTCACAAACCAATCAGTTCTGGCAACATCTTTTCTTTGGGATTTTGGCAATGGAACTACTTCCATCATGGAGAATCCCGTTATAACGTATGATGAGCCCGGAATATATGCCGTTAAACTAACGGTAGGCGCTGAAAATGAGCTTTATTATAATACCCTTGAAAAAGAAGTAAGCCTGAATATTAAAGATCCTAATGCAGGGAAAACCAAACGACTTTATTTTACCGATCGTACCACACATAGTGTTCGCTATGTTACTCTCGACGGAAATGTTCCGGTAATCACTGATTTTGGTCATACAGGCCTTGATAAACCCTATGGAATGGCTATTGATACTGCCAATGCACGGGTAATTGTGTCGGATTACCGTGAGGGTGTGATCTATAGCTATGATCTTGATGGCTTTGATCTCCAGGTGGTTATTAATATTGATGATCCCAACCTTTACGATCCGTTTGGGCTGGAAATAGTCGATGATAAGCTTTACTGGGGAACGGAATGGTACATCGGTCGTTGCAATATGGACGGTAGTGAGTCGGAAAAATTTATTACCCTTGGCCCGGCAGCACCCGAAATGGCGATTGATCTGCAATACAACCCGTTAACAGATGCGTTTATTTTTACAAATGATAAATATGAATTCTCGGGAGGTATGTATAGCATCGCGATGGATGGATCTTCCAATACAGAGCTTGTTGCCGGAACAAACGGTGGTGCCATGGTCCTCGATGTAGACGGAAATAAAATGTACTATGCCGATTATGATAAGGGTATTTGTATGGCCAACCTGGATGGCTCGGATGAGATTATTATAGCTCCTGAGATGATAGAAGTATTCTGCTGGGGCATGGCCATTGACCTGGACGCCGGCAAACTCTACTGGAGCGATAAAACCAATGGCAAAATTGTTCGTTCCGACCTCGATGGAAGCAATAAAGAAGACTTTGTGACAAATTGTAATCCCTATGCTATGGCTATAGATATGTACAGATAATTGTTTAACTAAAATTCTACATTATGAAAGCAAAATTTATACTCACAATTATTATGACAGTGTTTGCTGTCAACCTTATGGCTCAGCTGCCGCTCAACTGGTATGTTGATACACCCGATCCCGGGGATGTTACTATTACTCCCAACACAGAGAATTTTACCGAAGGAACGAAATCATGCCAGCTTACATTGCACACTACCAATGTTCCCTATTTTAAAAGCGACAACTTCCCCGTAAACGCAGGTGCAAGCTATACTTATGCCGTTGATGTTTATGATAATGATACAAGAGGTCGTTTGAAAATTTATTGTGACTTTTACGATGGCGACGGGAATGCTATATACGGTGAGGCGCCTGTATACTCGGAAGATCTCGATGCCTGGCAGACAATAACCTGGACTGCTGTAGTTCCCGATGGTGCTGTGGAAGGTTTTGTATGGATCAAGTTTTACGATCAGGATGATTTTGTTGATGAGGCTGTCGCATTGGTTGATAATGCGCTGTTTATTGAGCAGGGTGGCTCAAACGCTGTTGTTAATGGTGGCCTTGAGGAGTGGTCGATGTTGGAAATGACCAATGCTTATGCTGTTTCTGCCGATGCTGTTGATGTTCGGTTTAACGGTGCTGTTGATGCAATCTCTGCCGCAGACTTTACTGTCTCAGGTACGGAAAATATTACTTTTTCAACCGCTGTGATTGATGGTGCCGATGCCACCCTGGTGCATCTCTCCGGTGCTTCTGCTTCCATGATGTTCGACCTTACTGTTGACCAGCTTACCATGGCAGAAACAGACCAGATGCTTGAATTCTATGCCGGTATTGCTCCAATTGCATATACCAATGAGGTGAACCCTGATGGAACAATCCAAACGGCAATTCCCGCAACCTTCCATGCGATTGTGTCAGCAAATGATGAATACAATAACCTTTGGGTTCATGATGCTGCCGGTGCCTATAACGGTATAATGGTATTTAGCTATAGCATGGTTGATGAGGTCGCTGTGGGTGATGAAGTTATTTTTACTGCTGCCCTGGATGTTTATTATGATTTAAGCGAACTTAAGTCGCCAATTGTTATTGAAGTTGTATCAACCGGTAATCCTGTATATACTCCGGAAAGTATTCCTGGCAGCACTATCGATACTCTGGTGGCTTCCGGAACACAGGCTGCAGAAATGTGGGAAGGTCAGTTGGTGACTATCCATAATGCTGTTGTTGTTGAATTTAATGAAGATGAAAGTTTCTATATCTGTACTTCCGATGAGGGAGAAACCCACTTTCGGATTGGTGATAATGTTGATTAT
The DNA here is from genome assembly GCA_964594665.1 of uncultured Bacteroidales bacterium. Classification (GTDB taxonomy): domain Bacteria; phylum Bacteroidota; class Bacteroidia; order Bacteroidales; family BM520; genus BM520. The sequence goes on along the minus strand of CAZQNY010000035.1, from coordinate 3,187 downwards.
CAGCTTGCAAACGTGGTGTTAACAATGGGGGAAGTCTATCGCATCACCGGAGTTATTGATACCTATTACGATCAGTATCGTATTAACCCTCGTGGTACTGATGATATTACTCTGACGACAGGCATTGACATCGAACAGGAATCAAATGTAAATATCTATCCAGTTCCGGCGAATGATAATATTCATATTGCTTTACCGGAAGGTGTTACCACTGTTGAAGTTCATGATTTAAACGGAAAAATAATTTTCGTTTGTGAAACAAATTCTCAAAGAAACATTACTTTATCTGTATCTGATTGGTGCTCGGGTGTTTATTTTTTAAGTGCGAAAGCAAATCATCGCAATCATGTTTCCAGATTTATGGTTAGATAGGTTGTAGATTTTTTCATAGTAGAGGCTGTTGGTATTGCTCCGACAGCCTTTTTTAATAGTTGAATAGCAGGGCAGGAGGGATTAGCAACAGAATTGAAAGAATAGTAAGAATAAGAATTAAAGGCCATAACCATTTAACCCATTTCTGGTAAGGGATTCCTGCAATACTCATCGCACCCATTGTTACTCCGCTTGTGGGAATTATCATATTGAAGATCCCGTCACCCAGTTGAAAAGCAAGTACTGCTGTTTGCCTGCTGATGCCAACAAGATCGCTTAAAGGCGCCATAACAGGCATGGTTAGTGCAGCCTGCCCTGAGCCGGAAGGAACAAAGAAATTGATCCCGCCCTGAATAAGAAACATGAGTTGCGCTGTTATTGCCGGCGAAAAGCCTTCTGTTCTGACGGCCAAACCATGCAGCATGGTATCGATAATTTTACCGTCCGTTGCAATTATCAAAAGACCTCTTGAAATCCCTATAACCAATGCTGCCATTGTCATTCCCTTTGCTCCTTCGACAAATGCCTGCATCGCATCACTGCTTTTCATCTTTCCGGTAAAAGCAACAATAATGGCCGCGGCAAGAAATAGTCCGGCAATCTCATTAATATACCATTTCCAGAGTGAAGAACCGATAATAAGTACAAGAAAGGTGGTCGCAAGAATAATCAGTATCCGGCGATGCCTGCGGGAAATCTTTTGTTCTGTGTCTTCTGGAAATGAAAAGTCAGTTTTTTTATTTATATACCCTTTTATGGTTCCTTTTTCCAGTTTGGAGATATAGTTTAATACAAAAATTATTGCTGCTGCAGTGAGAATAACCCAGATGATAATACGGTAAAGCCATCCACTGAACAGAGGTATTTCTGCTATCCCCTGGGCAATACCGATGGTAAAAGGATTTAGAAATGCTCCGGCAAAGCCTGTGCCGGCTGCAAGAAATGAGATGCTCACACCAACAATGCTGTCATAGCCCATTGCAATGGCAAGAGGAATGGTTATCATAATAAATACAAGAACACTTTCGCTCATGCCAAAAGTAGCGCCTGCCAGGGAAAAAAGTACCATGATAATACAAATAATGGTCTTTTTCCTTCCGGGATGATTGTTGCTTCTGCTGAGAATGTTGCGGATGCCGGCTTCAATGGCTCCGGATCTGTTGAAAATCCCAAAGGCTCCTCCCACAAGGAAGCAGAAACCAATGATTTGTGCTGCTGCCGTAAAACCTTTCACCGGAGCAGTAAGAAATGCACCGGGACCCTGCGGCGATGGTGTGACAGTTTTGTAGGTCCCCGGGATAAGAACTTCTTTTTGCAAGCCACCTACTTGCGTTGTGGCCCGGTCGTATTCTCCGGCAGGAATTATCCATGTCAGCAGGATGAATAATGCCATAATAATAAGTAAAATGCTGAAAGTATCAGGGATGCGGAGTTTTCGTCGTGATGTCATGTGGCTAGTTTAATGGGAATGACTCCCCTGGAAGTAAAATGCTTATGTGATCAAGTTTTCCGCCCAGCAGTCCGTGTTTTGAAACTGTTGAACCTTGCTCGTTAATCATCGCGATGATTTGATTTTCTCCATATATAGTTGCAATACCATTATATACATATAGCGCAGTGGATTCATCAATACCTATACATTGATATCCGGGGTTCTCCAGTGCTACGCTAATGAGTCTGTTCATTCGTTGCCGCTTAATAAAATGCTGATCGATGATGGTTGTTGATAATAGCCCCAGGCCTTCTGTGGTTTCAATATTATTGGCCTCTATCGATGGAAAATCACCGGTATAGTCAGGATATAGCAACGAATTGCCGGTTATCATTTTTTTACTCATAACGGCTGCTCCGGCACTTGTACCGGCAATCATGGATCCATCCTGCCATGCACTTCTGATTATACGGATAAGGTCATTTTTCTTTGCTAATGCCATGAATTTATTCTGATCTCCTCCAGTGATGTATATGAGAGCGGCATTGCGAATTGTATCAAGCTGCGACGGCCTAAGAATACTGTCGGAGGGCGCATAAACAGTATAAACCTGCGAAACGCCTCCGGTATGTAATTGCTCAGAGATATAGGAGGATGCCTCTCCGGGTTCTTCGCTGGAATATGGCAGTACCACAGCATAGCCTGATTTTGCCATCTCAGAAAGACTGATCATTGCGTTTACCAGTTCCTGCGATCGATTTCCGCCTCCAATTATAAATAGTTTTCCCTTGCTTTCCGATAGTGACTGATTTTGGCATCCTGGTAAAAACATCATTATTGCAATAATGAATACATATGCCGGATGAATTCTTCTCATTGTATTTGTTTTATCTTAAATACAACTCAAAAGCAGGAATCCCTTAATATTATGTTGTGGTTATATCGTTTGCAGTTGCAGTCAAAATTAATTTTTTAACGAAATTCTGATAAATTCCACGATTTCTTCCATAGCCTTTTCTGCTTCCGGGAAAAGAGGTGCCATCAATGGATAGCAGTGTATTTGTCCTTTACCGGTTTTAAATGAAACATCAACACCGGCAGATTTGGCTTTTTCAGCGAATAATCTTCCGTCATCATATAACTCGTCCTGATCCCCTGCGTTGATAAACAAAGGCGGTAACCCTTCCAGATTGCCAAATAATGGTGAAATGTATGGCTCCTTTATATTGTTGCTGCCAGCATAATGATTTCGGAAAACAATCCATGAGTCGGTAGGTGCCAGTGAAAATCTGTTTCTTGTTCTGTATGATTCACTGGAACAACTCAGGTCTGTCCAGGGTGTAATTGCAACACCTGACTTTGGTAATGGAAGGCTTTTATCAC
>CAZQNY010000034.1:0-26218 GCA_964594665.1 uncultured Bacteroidales bacterium | reverse complement strand
CCATTGTTATAATAGCTAAGGCTGTATTTGCTTGAGCTGCTGGGGTTAAAAGCATTGTTTTCTGTGTAGCTGTGACGAACCATCATCTTGTGTGTTTTGTTGATGTTCCAGTCGACACGAGCAAAGATTTTGTTACTCGCCAGTTCGTCAATATTGTTTTCGAAACCACCCATGTCATAATTATAGGTTTCCTGAACGTACGATTCCAGTGCATCGATGGCAGCACGGTCAGAGTCTCCTGTATAATCATCAAAATTGAATGGGTTAGGAGTCTGGTCACGCTGGAATTCAGCATTAAGGAAGAAGAAAACTTTGTTTTTCACCAGAGGTCCGCCAACACTAACACCATAGGTATTTGCGGTGAACTCAGGAAGTGCAGTTCTTTCAAAATCTTCATCCTCTGAGTCAGTAGGAGTAAGACCAGCAAGAGACTGATTGCGGAAAAGATAATACGCAGTACCTTTTACATCATTGGTACCGGCTTTTGTAACTGCATTGATACCACCACCGGCGAAACCATTGTAACGCACATCATAGGGAGCAAGGACGATCTGAAGCTGATCGATAACATCCATTGAGAATGGAGTACCACCAGTCTGGCCACCATTCTGACCATTGGCAGAAAGACCAAAAGCATCGTTGTTAACGGTACCATCAACCATGATACTGTTGTAACGGTTGTTCATACCTGCGATAGAAAGCGCACCTGCATCGGTTTTATTGGCCTGAGGCGTCATTCTTGCGAAGTCAAAGATGTCACGGTTGATAGTAGGAAGTTTGGTGATTTCCTGCGCATTAACAACCTGCTCGGCACCGGTACGGTTACCATCAATAATACCACGCGACTGAGCAACGATCTCAACCTGTTCAAGCTGAGCTGCTGCTTCTGATAATGCTACATTATGCTTCTGCATCTGACCGAGTTTCAGATAGATGTCACCGGTAGCATATTCCTGATAACCAACGAATGTAATTCGGATGGAATAAGGACCACCAACGTTCATGTTCTGGATACGGTAGAAACCATTATCATCAGTAATGGTAGCATACTGTGTTCCGGTAGGCTCGTGTGTAACAATTACAGTTGCACCCGGAAGTGAACCATCATCACCAGTGATACGTCCGTTGATACCGGAAGTGGTCATCTGGGCGAATGATCCCATCGCAAACAACATGATTGCTGCGAATGCTGCAAAAAATTTGCTAAAATTTCTCATAAGCTTTAGGTTAGTTTGGTATACAAATAAATGATTCATAATTATTGCGCTATTTTCAAAAGGGCTATAAAAATAAAAAATTCTATTCTTATTTTATTCCTGTTTGTATTTAAAGTTATCATCAAATAATATCCTGATAAACAGTTCTTTAAATGCATATGTTAACACATTTTAACATATTTATGTTGAAAAATATTTGCTCATTACACCGACTTTGAAATTTGTTGCGAAAATACGCCTCCCCAATGGATTTGTTGCTATTCATTTATTAAAATAATATTAATTCTTAATTTTTGTTAACAAGCGTAGTTTATGCGTATATCGTTTGCCATCGAAAATACCATAGTGATCGAGTTTATCTCTTCGTACCTTCCCTGAACAATGAATAATTGTGTTATTGCTATCCACAATTCCCACGTGAGTTATCTGTTCGTTTTCTTCTCCGAAAAATGCAAGATCTCCTGGTTTTGACTCAGATGCAAAGTCTTGGGCAAAACCTCTCTGAGCCTGTTGCCATGCATCTCTGGGTAATTCAATTCCAGCCATCCTGAATACCACCTGAACAAAACCACTGCAATCCATCCCAAATGGCGTCTTGCCTCCCCATAAATAGGGTGTGTTTAACAGGCTTTCAGCGTAAGTAATAATAGTATTTCCCGTTCTTTCACCCATAATAGTCACTTTTGAAGTGTCGCAAAAAAATATTTGACCTTTGACACGAAATTCGCCATTGGAATAATCATAAAGCCGTGATCCCGGAGGTAGAACTATGGTTTCATCAGGTGCGTTTGGTTTAGTTGCTTTTGTGATTTGTGATGTAATGGCATTTTGACAAGAGAAAATATCTTCAGGTTTAGTTTTCTCTGCGTCAAGTATATGATCCTTTAAAATAAAACCACAATAATTGTCAGGGTAAGAAATGACCTCTGCCCATTCATTTTTTATGGTTACGATGGATACAATTTCACCAAAAAGTAACTGGTTGGTCATCTCTGATTTGTGATCAGGTTTTTTTCTTTGCGATGTTGCTTCAGCTACGATAATCCCGTATTCCATTGAATGGTTATTTGTTATTTGTGTCAGGATGCATTCTTTTCCGTACTTTTGTTCCTGACAACGCTGCAAATATAGTATTTTCAATTGTTTTGACCTATGCATAAGTTAATCGAATGGTTTAGCCACCATGGAAAAATAATCAACCGTATCACGTTATTTATTATCAGTGTTGCACTGATTGTTTTTCTGTTTCCACGTCAGGGGAAGTTTAAATATGATTTTCAGCAGGGAAGGCCCTGGTTGCACGATGACCTTATTGCACCCTATGATTTTCCTGTATATAAAACGGATGCCGAAATACAGTCAGAAAAGAATATTTTACTGGAAGATTTTTCACCTGTTTTTTATCGCGATAAAGCCGCTTCCGACAGTGCTGCGCAAAAGTTCGGCAGTTTGTTTTACAGTGAAATGAAATCGTTGTTTCCACAATCTGATAGCAGTACAGCCGCGAATTGGTATAGCTTTCTTTCCGCAACGCTTGATACAATATTTTCAACAGGAATCATTGAGTCAGTGCCTGTTATTGAAGGTGACAATGTTTCAGGTTTTATTTTGCTTCGCCAGGGAAATGAAGCAGAGAAAGTTGAGCTGCAACGTTTTTATACGATAAAAAAAGCCCGGGACTCTATCTATCAGTCCCTGGACTTACCCGATAGTTGTGTTGTATTCCGAACACTACTTGCCGATGTTTTGGTCAGAAATATTCGTTTTGATAAAGCTGCCACTGAGCAAATGCTTTTGGCTGAAGTAAAAAAGATCTCGCCTACCCGGGGGATGGTCCAAAGAGGAGAAAGAATTATTTCAAGAGGCGATTTGGTAACTGAAAAACGATTTCAGATACTTAATTCCCTGAAACTTGAAGATGCTGAGCAATCAGGTGCCAGTTCTGATCGTAGACTGGTGTTGGCAGGACAGATTCTTCTTGCCATAATATCCATGCTGACATTTGTCTTATTTCTGGTCTTTTTTCGCAATGATGTGTTCTCAGGCAAAAGAGACTTTCTGCTTGTCTTATCTGTATTATTGCTGATGATTGTTATTACAAGTGCGGTTGTAAACCTGTTTCCGGAATATATCTTTCTGGTGCCTGTTTGTTTGGTTCCCATTATCATCCGTGTATTTTATGACCATAGCCTGGCACTTTTTTCTCTTTTTATTGTATTGATCATTACGGGGTTTCTGGTTCCCAACAGCTTTGAGTTTATTTTTCTTCAATTGATAACCGGAATAGTTACAATAATCGCCAATGTAAACCTTCAGCGCCGATCTCAGTTTTTTTACACTTCGCTTATCGTGATTATTACCTATTCTGTTATTTATCTGGCATTACAATTAATTCAGGATACGGGTCTTTCGGATTTGGATCCAATGATATTTTTGCAGTTTTTGATAAACGGGATTCTGTTACTTCTGGCATTTCCTGTTATTTTTCTGTTCGAAAAAATGTTTCGTAAAGTAACTGATGTTACGTTAATGGAGCTATCGGATACCAACAACCGATTGTTGCGCATGCTTGCCAATGAAGCCCCGGGGACCTTTCAGCATAGTATTATGGTAGCAAACCTCGCTGAAGAGGCTGTACGAACAATTGGTGGCAATCCCCTTCTTGTGCGTACCGGTGCGCTTTATCATGATATTGGAAAAATTGATAACCCTCAGTATTTTATAGAGAATCAGGCCGGGGCAGCAAATATGCACGATGGACTGAGCAATGTAGAGAGCGCGCAGATTATAAAGAATCATGTTCTTAATGGTATTGATCGTGCCCGGAGGTATAAGTTACCGGAACAGATTATCGATTTTATTCGTACTCATCACGGAACCAGTAAGATAGGATATTTTTATGCAATGGCCAAACTTGAAAATGATAATGAAGCTCCAGATGAAAGGATATACACATACCCCGGCCCGGAGCCATTTTCAAAGGAAACGTGTATCCTTATGATGGCCGATAGTATCGAAGCTGCCTCGCGCTCATTGAAAGTGCCCTCCGAAGCAAATATTAATGATCTGGTGGAAAAAATTGTTGCCAAACAAATTGAGCTGAAGCAATTTGAGAATGCATCGATTACTTTCAGGGATATTTCTATTGCAAAAGATATCTTTAAAAACCGTCTGAAGAATATGTATCATGTCAGGATTGAATACCCTGAGTAGATCTGCCCTACTTGATATTTTTTATCACCGAGGTAAGATATGCTGTCGATTCCGGGCCCAGATTAAACAGAATATCCAGAATTGATAAATCAGCAATATAGCCTTGTGAATCTTCAAAAACCTGATGATACTGATTGGAAATCAGTGTATTAGTAAGGTGATTTTCTTTTTTTGGAGAAATTTGATTTCTAAAGTCATTTGCAACGTGTGAATCCCGGATATATTCATCAGTAAATGTATATGTAATGGGAATAGATAGCATTTCCATGATGCCCTTCAAACAAAAATCATTGTATTGGTAAAGTAATGAATTACTATTATTGAGCAATGCTTCAATTTCATCAATATAATGAATGTAGTACGGTGAATTCTGGTAGGCCGTTTTTATTGTTCTGAAATGTGTCCGTTGCCAGGGTTCGTGATCTGAAATGAGAATATCTTTTACAGGTGAGTGATTTCCTCCGGGGCGGCTGACGGGAATTGTTAATGCATATTTACCCGAAGCACTGAAAATATTGTATCGGGTGCGATAGGATTGTTTTATGTAGTTTTCTCCGATATCCAAAACAATGTTTTCCGCCATAAGCATTGTGATAACATAACTTATTGGCGGAAAACATGCAGTTGATAATAGTATCTCTTTCGTATTCATCGATTGCGTTTCTGAACTGACAAAATTAATGTTTTGTTGTCAGATTGCCTAAGAAGAATGACGAATGAAGTTTACTCGCTTTTCAGCAGTACTTTGTTGATGATCTCTTCAAAGGTAGGCTTGGGTAATGCACCTGTAGCCATCTGTGGCTTTTCATCCATTGGAATGAGTAGTATCGCAGGAATACTTCTTATATTGAATATACGTGCAACATCTTTCTCATTTTCAGTATCTACTTTATAAATGTAAATCTCTCCTTTGTATTCTTCTGCAAGTTCATCCATTATAGGAGCGATCATTTTACAGGGGCGACACCAATCAGCATAAAAATCTACCATGGCAGGTAAGTCACCTTTATATACCCATTCATCAGGATTCTTTTCATAATCCCAAACAAGCTCTTTGAACTGTTCAGTTGTCAGGTGAATTACTTTACCTTCATGTTTCTTTGGTGCTGTTGGCACTCCCTCTAATGTTGCTGAAGCAAATAACGGAAGGCTGAGTATGGCAGCCATTAAAATTGTGAGTCCTTTTTTCATTTAATTATCTTTTATAAAAACATATATAGATTATTCCATATCAAAAACTGTGCCTTGTGAAATATGTCACTATAATATGACAATCTTTCTTGTCAGGCATTTATCTTTACCTATAAGCTGTAAGGTGTAAATGCCATTTGACAAATCATCAACAAGGATTTTGAAAGAATGTTTATTGCCGGTGTTGTTAACAGAAGTTAATTTTCCGGACATATTAAAGATTAAAACAGATTCAACAGGTCCCCATTGATCATCAGATACAATATTTAAAACTTCTGTTGCAGGTACGGGGTACACCTGAATATCTCCTGATAAATTATCATTAATTCCAACCATACCTCGCTGGAATGAGGCTTCAAAACCGTCGGCGTTATAGATTCCATTGGTATGAAACAAAACAAACAATTGATTATTGGTTCCGTTAATGCTGTAGTTGGTTAACGATAACGGGCCTGTAAAGCTTTCAAGTGTAACCGGAGGGTTTACTGAAGGATCCATGATTTCGAGCTTGTCGTTTTCATCTGCAAGCTCGATATAATCGAATATTAACCATACATTATCCCAGTCCCCAACATCTTTTATCCAATATCGGCAAAGGTTGTTACCCGTATAATTTTTGTTACCTGACTCATCAGAAATAGTACCTGATTCATCATAAATGCTTGTCATACCACTGCAAAAAACAGGGATGGTGGAGCTGTAACGTAACTTAAATCCCTCTGATGCGCCTTCTCCGGCCTCAAAAACGATGAAAACTGAGTCAGCAGAGCTTGAAAAGGATGAAGGGAGAGTGTTTCCGCTATAACTGCCGGCTAATGGTGCCTGGTTGGAGCCTCCGTCATATATTCTCAGGTAGCTTTGGTTTTCCGTAAGATTAAATGACGCAAAGGAAAGTGTAACAGACGTAATACTGTCATAATTTTCATCTCCTGGAGCAAGTAGCCAGTTAATGGTAGTTCCCGGGTTGTAATTTTCAGGTCCGCTGCCATCAGTGAGTGTTCCGTTGATAAAACTAATTGTGTTAGTTGATTCAATGGGGTAGGGGTATACGTAATTCATGGTGTCAGGATAGATATTCGTAATTACCTCTTGTCCAAAGTTGAAAGCTATTCCGGGGTTTAAATTGTCGACGTAGAAATAACCGTCATAGGAACCACCCCATCCCCAGTTGAAGTGAAAATATTCTTCGGATTCATACCCATCACAAACAAAGGCGTGTCCGCTGATATTTATCAATGAATCAGCGGTCCAACCGGCATAATAGAGAGGTCGTTTATTGTTTAGGTTTGAGATAAGTATCGAATCCCAGGAAAGAGAAGTGCTGTCACGAAAGATATAATCTGTTTCCGGGCAATATTTAAAATAGGTTCTCAGTACATAATCTGCAGAATGGTTATACATGCCTGAGCCATTGGGGCCGTAATCCATATCCACACCAACACCTGCATGGAAGAGCAGCTGTGCTATGGCCAGGTTGTGATTATTCAGATTATCCTCCATGGCGTCCCATTGGTAGGTGGTATTTTCATAGTCTGCACTAATCATTCCGTAATCCGGATGGTTGTATTCATAGTATCCTGTTCCTGTTTGAGGCCATCGGTAGTAATACATCAGCTGCCCCATGGCGCAGGCAACGCAGCCGGCGTAGCATCTGCCGTCGGGCCCTGACGGATCCTGCGGGCACATGCGGTTGTAATATTTGTTTTGATTCCACGTTGACGAAAGCATAGGTTCAACAGATCTGATGTTTTTTTGATCCGGGTTGCCGTTTATCAGTCTTTCCCATTGCTGTGTTATCTCTTGGGTTGGAGCTGCTCCCTGAAGTATTGCATCATTAACAGCCTCCATATATTGGTTAATCCAAAACGAGAATCCATCGGGTTTTTCATCCGGGGTATTGTATCCGTAACCTAAAACCGGAACGGTATTCTTTGATGCGCTAATCACTATGAATCCACTTGGCTCAAGGGTAATCAGGTATCCCGTTTTAGTGGTGTTTTTGTGTAATGTCTCTACGTTTTGCACCGTATATTCTGAACAAACCGAACTTCTGTGGTTCATAAAATGTACTGCTGCCTGCTCAGCTGTTTCTTTGTTTACGGATTGCGAAAATAAAATTACAGGCAACCATAGAAATGTTATAAAGAGTATAGACTTATGCATAATGATTTTGTATTAGTCGATGTAAAGATAATCAGAATAAACAAAAAAAGCGTTCCCGGGAGAGAACGCTTTTTTTTATCAGTATAAATATCTTATTCAATAACGAGCTTTTTGGTTGCAAAACCCTCATTGCTATTCATGCGAAGGAAGTAGATTCCTTTGGCATAGGATGAAACATCAATAGTGTTATTGAAAACGCCATTAAATGTATCCGCAGTAAAGTTATACATTACTTTACCATCCGCAGCGATTATCTGAACAGAGAGATTATTGGCATCTCTGGTTTCAAATTTCACGGATACTTCATTTGAAGCAGGGTTTGGATAGAGGTTGAACTCATTAAATGCCTCTTCATTGGCAATACCAACATTGTCAGTTTCCCAGTGCGCAGACCAGCCGTCAGCTTCATCAAAGTTATCGGTACGCCATACAATATAAAGTTTTCCACTTTCAGAAGTTACTGCATCAGGAAGTTCTGTCCCGGAAAAGGATCCCAGAAGCTGCTGAGTCTGATAATCATAAACTTCCAGGTAATCATCTTCATTCACAGTTTCAAAACTATCGAAAATCAAGGTTACGCTTGATGCATATTCAGGCACAATCTTAAAACGGCACATTGCACCGGGAGCGTAATTTTTGTCACCACTGCCATCATCAAATGAACCTGTTGGTTCATCAAAAGTTACAGTAGAAGAACACCATGCATGAATACTTGTAGAATATCTTAAGACAAAACCTTCTGCGTTGCCGCTGTCATCAGTTTCAAAAACGATGTACATTTTATTTCCTGTACTATAGAGCGTAGAGGGTGTGTCGTTTCCGGTATATTCTCCCAGCATTGGAGCTGAATCATCTTCTCCGTCATAAATACGAATTACATCAGAGCCATCAAGCAGGAACTCATCGAAATAAAGTGTGATTTTTTCGATTGAATCGTTCTCTGTCTGAGGTGCAATAAGCCAGCTTGCTGTATTATTATCAATATAGTTTTCAATAGGTCCTGAACCATCTGTGAAACGGCCTACTTTGTGTGAAAGTGTAGTAAGACCAGTAGCATGATTGGGATACTGTTCTGTAGGGATAAAGTTTTTGACAATAGCATGGTTGTCGGTATATCCACCTGCATTGGAACTGGTAAAGTAACCATTTCCATAACCACCCCATCCAAAGTTAAAGTGGAATGTATAGGATGAACCGCTGTAATTGTATCCGTCAATAATAAAGGCATGGCCATATGATGGTGGTTCAGTGCCGGATTGGTACATGGGGTATCCATTGTCGAGCTGATCTACGAGAATAGCTTCCCACTGATCGTTTGTCATGCCACCTTTTTGTTGGTATACTGCATCTTCATAGCGTAAGTAGTTCTCCAGCGATGCAGGTACATCCGGGCTAAAGGCTCCTGATCCGTCAGGGCCATAGTTCATATGAACGGCAATACCACACTGGTACTGAAGCTCGGCAATAGCTCTGATAGCTTCCTGGTTGCTGTTGCTGCTAACATTGTCAAGCATGGCATCCCATGCGTAATAGGTATCTTCAAAATTTGCTTCCAAAACACCGTAGGGATATTGATAATACTGACGGAACCCTTCTCCATGATCAGGATATTGCCAGTAATACATAATCATCGACATGGCAGTGGCAACGCATCCGGCATATGTATGTCCGTTTGCGGGACTGTCTTCATCTTCCGGCGCATAATAATTGTAGGGCCAGTCCTGATTCCAGGTCGCTGATATAAGTACGGGTACATCTTTTACATCTTTTGTCTGAAGCAAAGAAGAATAATCATCGGTTAAATACATATTCCATTGATTCATGATATCAAAGTCAGCTTCAATAGCATTATCCTGAAGATATTCAATGTTATTAATGTATTCGTTGATAAACCATTCGAAATGTGCTTCTTTTTCAACCGGATATTTGCTCTCCCAGCTATATCCTATTACAGGGGTCATTGCATCATCGGCAGAAACAATAACATAACCATTTTCTAAGGTAAAAACGTAGAGTAACGTTTCTCCGTTTCGCTTCTCTTCAATTACATCCAGAAAGTTTACTGCATCATATTTTATTTCAGCATTAAATAAATTATACTGCTGGAAATAGTAATTTTTTGCTACAGTAGCTGCCTCATCCCTGCTGACACGTGCTGCAAACAGGTTCATGCTGAGTACTGTAATGAAAAGAAGGGGTAGAATTTTTTTCATAATCACAACTGTTGTTTTTTTTGTATTGCGCAAATATATAAAAGATTGTGCATTAATGAAGCATAAATTATAGAGTGACGGAAGCTTCATATTGAACTATCTCGATATAAAGACACAAATAAAGTTGTAAAAGTTTACCGCAATATCTAAAATTGTAAAATCCATGGGGTGAGAATATCGGTGTAACAAATAAATCTTAATACCTTTGCAGCACACAAAATCAAAAAAAAGTACGCGTATGAATTTGTTGATTAAAAATATTAAGCAGCTTGTTCAGACAAACCGTAAAGCAATGCCATTTGTTGCTGGTGAAGAGATGTCTGTGCTGCCTTCTATAGAAAACGCTTTCCTGTTTATTGAAAATGGTCATATTTCTGCTTATGGTCCAATGGAAACCTTAAAATCCATTGGAGTGACTCCGGATGAAGTTATTGATGCCACAGGTGCATTGGTGATGCCTGCATTTTGTGATTCACATACGCACCTGGTATTCCCCAATACGCGGGAAATAGAATATGTGGATAAAATTAACGGCTTAAGTTATGAGCAAATCGCCGAACGTGGTGGTGGAATTCTTAATTCTGCCAAAGCAATAAAGAATGCTTCTGAAGAGCAGCTTTTTGAAGATGCCATGAAAAGGTTGGATCTGATTGCTTCTTATGGTACCGGAGCAGTGGAAATCAAAAGCGGTTATGGCTTAACAACCGATGCGGAATTGAAGATGCTTCGTGTTATTAAAAGACTTAAAGAGAATCACTATATAACTATTAAATCGAATTTTCTTGGTGCGCACAGCATTCCTATGGAGTACCGGGGTAAGCAGGAATTATATGTTGATTTAATAATTTATGAGATGCTTCCTGCTGTTGCTGAAGATGATCTGGCCGATTTTGTAGATGTTTTTTGCGATAAAGGTTTTTTTACGGTCCATGACACAGAAAGAATCCTTGAAGCAGCAGCAACATATGGCATCCGTCCAAAGATTCATGCCAATGAGCTGGATTATTCCGGTGGTATTCAGGTTGGCGTAAAATATAATGCTCTTTCAGTCGACCACCTTGAGTTTACCGGTGAGGATGAAATGAAAGCACTGAAAGATAGCGGAACGATGCCAACGATTCTTCCCGGAGCAGCATTTTTTCTTGGTATGCAATATGCCCCTGCAAGGGAAATGATCGAATATGGCCTTCCCGTGGCTATGGCAAGTGACTTCAATCCCGGGTCATCCCCTTCAGGAAATATGCAGCTTATTCTTTCTATGGCTTCAATCCTGTATCGCCTGACACCGGAGCAGGCTATTAATGCAACGACCCTGAATACTGCCTATGCCATGGGCGTGGAAAAAGAGTTAGGCTCTGTTGATGTTGGTAAAAAAGCAAATCTTATTATTACAAAACCCATAAATGGTATTGAATATTTGCCCTATGCGTTTGGTGATAACAAAATAGCCAAAGTTATTATTAATGGTAATTTAGTACATGAAAATCAATAAACCCATACTGATATGATGCAAAAACTTATTGAATGTGTTCCCAACTTTAGTGAAGGGAACGACATGAATATCATCAACCAGATTACTGATGAGATAAAAGCTGTAAAAGGTGTAAGCCTTGTGGATGTGGATCCCGGGAAAGCAACCAACCGCACGGTTGTAACAATGGTAGGGACACCTGACGAGGTTTGTGAAGCCGCTTTCAGAGCGATAAAAAAAGCTGCCGAACTCATTGATATGAGATCACACCATGGCGCTCACCCACGTTTTGGCGCAACCGATGTGTGTCCGTTGGTGCCGGTATCGAATATTTCCATGGAAGAGACGGTGGAATATGCGCATAAATTGGCACAACGTATCGGCGAAGAGCTCTCCATCCCTGTATTCTGCTATGAGTTTGCCTGCCGTGAGGAAAAACGCCGTAACCTGGCAAACTGCCGTAGTGGTGAATATGAAGCCTTACGTGAACGTATTTGTACAGAAGATTGGAAACCAGATTTTGGCCCTTCAGAATTTACTGATGCTGTTGCAAAATCCGGTGTTACTGCTGTAGGTGCCCGCAACTTTCTTGTTGCATATAATATAAACCTGAATACAACTTCCACACGCCGTGCCAATGCTGTGGCCTTTGATGTACGTGAAAGAGGTCGTGTGCTCAGGGAAGGAAATCCTGTCACAGGCAAGATTGTAAAGGACGAAAAAGGAAAACCCGTTTATACGCCGGGAAGCCTGAAAAGTGTGAAGGCTATAGGATGGTTTATCGAAGAATATGGTGTAGCTCAGATTTCCATGAACCTGACAGATATAACTGTTACCGCAGTACATGAGGCTTTTGATGAAGTATGCCGCAGGGCAGAGGCTCGTGGGCTAAGGGTTACAGGATCCGAACTGGTGGGTGTTATACCCCTTAAAGCAATGCTTGAGGCCGGAAAACATTATCTCAAAAAACAAAACCGGTCTTTGGGTATTCCCGACAGTGAGATAATAAAAATTGCCGTTAAATCAATGGGTCTTGATGAATTGTACCCCTTTGA
Organism: uncultured Bacteroidales bacterium; assembly: GCA_964594665.1. GTDB lineage: Bacteria > Bacteroidota > Bacteroidia > Bacteroidales > BM520 > BM520. The sequence goes on along the minus strand of CAZQNY010000034.1, from coordinate 13,695 downwards.
AGCCGACAAAAAGATCATTGAATATATTCTTCAGAATGAGAGTAAGAGCAAAAATCAGCTTGTTGATATGAGCCTTACTGCATTTGCTGAAGAAACTGCCAGTGAGTCTCCTGCTCCGGGTGGTGGTTCTATTGCAGCTTATATGGGTACTCTTGGTGTGGCTTTGGGAACAATGGTTGCAAACCTTTCTGCACATAAACGCGGATGGGACGACCGTTGGGAAGAATTCAGCCAGTGGGCAGAAAAGGGAAAAGCCTTCCAGCAGCAGTTAAACGCTATGGTGGATGAAGATACCAACGCCTTTAATAAAATTATGGATGCTTTTGGCCTGCCGAAGAAAAGTGACGACGAAAAGACCATTCGTAAACAAGCAATACAGGATGCCACAAAGTTTGCTATTGAGGTTCCCTTTAAGGTGATGAACCTCTGCTTTGAATCCATGGAGGTAATGCTGGCAATGGCAGAAATTGGTAACCCCAATTCCGTAAGTGATGCTGGTGTTGGTGCCCTTGCTGCACGTGCCGGTGTGCGTGGCGCTTTTCTGAATGTGAAAATTAATGCCGCCGGATATGACGATAAAGCTTTTGTTGATGATATTCTTTCCAAAGCAGCAGATATTGATACCAAAGCTTTGGATATGGAAAACAAAATTATGCAAATCGTTAATGATAAGATTGCAGAATAATATCTTTATTATTTGAAATGATGGAAAAGGCTGTCCTCGGTGGATGGCCTTTTCGTAATTTTATGGATTAGAAACAAGGATACTGCCATCAGTATCAATTTTATTTAACCGTACGGTGACAATGTCATTGTGATGATAATTCGTGTTTTCTCCTTTCACTCTGATATAGTTATCAGTCCAACCAAAAGTCATTTTGCCTTTTTGTTCTTCAAAAAGTACCTGGCGAATGCTATTAACATTTTGCTGATAGAAATTGTGCTGCAGGTTTTGAGAAATGGAATGTAATTTCTTGCTGCGTTGTTGTTTAACAGCAGGAGTTACCTTGGGCTTCATCTTCCATGATACCGTGTCAGGGCGATCAGAGTATGTGAAAACATGGAGGTAGGAGAGAGGCAGAGATTTGATAAAACTGCAGGTTTGTTCAAACTCTTCATCTGTTTCACCCGGGAAACCTACAATGACATCTGCAGCAATGCATGCATCAGGAATAACAGATTTGATATATAATACTTTATCTCTGAATTCCGATGTGGAATATCTGCGTTTCATACGATTTAGAACACTATCACTTCCACTTTGAAGTGGAATGTGGAAGTGAGGCATAATATTATCTGATTGGCTTACCAGTTCAATAATGCTGTTTTCCAGTAAATTTGGCTCTATGCTGCTAAGTCTGAGGCGTGTTAATCCATTAATTTTCTGAAGCTGTGCCAGTAGTTGCAACAGGTTTTGATCGGTACCTTTTCCGAAATCACCCACATTAACTCCTGTGAGTACAATTTCGCGTATGCCGGAATTAACGATTTCCTTTGCATCACCTATGCATTGTTCAATTGTGTTGCTGCGGCTTCGACCCCTGGCATATGCTACGGCGCAATAGGTACAAAAATAGTCGCAGCCATCCTGAACTTTTAGAAACGACCGGGTTCTGTCGTTGAGTGAATAGGCGTGATGGTATGCCAGGGCATTGCCGGTGGATGTGTATGCCTCATTATTGCTGTATTTGTTTAATATTTTATGAAGATGATATTTCTCTTCATTATCAGCAATAAAATCTACCTCCGGAAGCTGTTGCAACTCATCTCCGCGAAGCTGAACATAACATCCCAGAACACCAATTGTAGCATCAGGATTTATTTTTTTAAAGTGGCGGATGCTTTGTCTTGCTTTTTTTTCGGCAAGTGCTGTTACGGTGCATGAATGCACAATATAAAAATCCGCCATCTCTGAATTATCCACAATGGTATATCCATTTTCCGCTAACTCCCTGGATAACATGGATGATTCAGAGAAGTTTAACTTGCAGCCAAATGTCTTAAATGCTACTCTGTTTTTTTTCTTTGTCATTTCCGGCAAAGATAATCTTCTTTTAATTGTAAATAATCTGGTGAATATGATTAATGGATGTGGAGGAAAAAATTGTATAAATATTATAAACAGACAGGAACCCTTGATATTGATTAATATGATGCAGATTATCAATAAATTAAGCTTTGAAAACTTTTTTGTATAAAACGTTTGCAAATAAAAGAAAACCCTTAGTTTTGCATCCTAATTTAATACCATAAAACCAATGGAAAAACTAGCAGTCGTAGCACTGGGTGGTAATGCTTTATTAAAAGCCGGCCAGAAAGGCACCATCGAAGAACAGGAACAGAATGCACGTGTTGCAGCCGATAGACTGGTGAACCTTATTAAAAGTGATTATAACTTTGTAATTACGCATGGTAATGGCCCGCAGGTTGGCAATATTCTGCTGGCGAATTCAGCCGGAAAACAGACTCACGGATTACCGGAGATGCCACTTGATGTAAGTGTAGCATATTCTCAGGGATTTATTGCATATATGATTGAGCAGCAGCTTCGTAATGCGATGAGTGAAAATGATCTGCACAGGGATATTATTTCAATTATTACTCAGGTAGTTGTAAATAAAGAGGACCCTGCTTTTTCAAAACCTACAAAACCCGTTGGACCCTATTACTCAAAGGAAGAAGCAGATAAACTGGCAGCTGATACCAACTCCATTTATGCAGAAGATTCTAAAGGCCGCGGTTGGAGAAAAGTAGTCGCGTCACCTCGTCCTCTTATTATTAATAATACAAGAACCATCGAAAAAATTGCCAGAGCCCATCAAATCGTGATTGCTGTTGGTGGCGGTGGTATCCCTGTATATTATAAACAACAAAATCAGCTTCAGGGTATTGATGCTGTAATTGATAAGGATCTTGCCTCTTCATTACTGGCGCGTCAGATCAATGCAGATAAATTTATCATCCTTACAGATATTGATAAGGTTTGTATTAATTTTAATACCCCGCAACAGGAGTCAATCGACACGATGACCATGTCGCAGGCAATGCGTTATATGGAAGAAGGTCACTTTGCTGCCGGCAGCATGGGTCCTAAAGTCAGAGCTGCAATACAGTTTGTTGAAAGTACCGGGAAAGATGCCATTATCACCAGTATTGAGAAACTCGGTATTGACGATGGTGGTACCAGAATAACATTTGCATAATTATTTAACCTTTTAATACATTATCGTATGGCTTTTAATCTTAGAAACAGAAATTTCCTCAAGCTCCTGGATTTTACTCCTCAGGAGATCAAATTTATGCTCGATTTATCAGCAGATCTTAAGAAAGCTAAGTATGCAGGCATTGAGCAGCCGCGATTGAAAGGAAAAAATGTTGTACTTCTTTTTGCAAAAGACAGTACACGTACCCGTTGTGCTTTTGAAGTAGCAGCTATGGATCAGGGTGCCGGTGTAACTTACCTCGGCCCTGCAGGTTCTCAGATGGGTAAAAAAGAATCTATGAAAGATACTGCCCGCGTTCTTGGCAGAATGTATGATGGTATCGAATACCGTGGCTTTGGCCAGGATATCGTTGAAGAGCTTGGCGCTCACGCCGGTGTTCCCGTTTGGAACGGCCTTACCACCGAGTTTCACCCAACGCAAATCCTTGCTGATTTTCTTACCATGATTGAGCATTCCGACAAGCCACTGAGCGAAATGTCATTTGCTTACCTTGGTGATGCACGCAACAACATGGGTAACTCCCTGATGGTTGGAGCTGCAAAAATGGGTATGGATTTCCGTGCCGTAGCTCCTGCTATCTGCCACCCTGACGAAGAACTCGTGAAACAGTGTGAAGCAATTGCCAAAGAAACAGGCGCAAAAATTACCATCACTGAAAACGTTGACGAAGGTGTGAAAGGTGTTGATTTCCTCTATACTGATGTATGGGTTTCCATGGGCGAATCAGATGAAGCATGGGCTGAGCGTATTGAACAGATGAAACCTTACCAGGTTAATATGGAGATGATTGAAAAAACAGGCAACCCTGATGTGAAATTCCTCCACTGCCTGCCATCTTTCCATAGTAGTGAAACTACCATCGGTAAGGATATCTACGAGAAATTCGGTATGCCGGAACTCGAAGTTACTGATGAAGTATTTGAATCAAAACACTCTATTGTTTTTGATGAAGCAGAAAATCGCCTCCACACAATCAAAGCTGTGATGGTAGCAACTCTCGGATGCTAATAATATTGATCAAATAATGAAAAAGGCTGCTCATTGGGCAGCCTTTTTTTAGATACCCTCCTTCGGGCATATCAGTAGATTATGTAGTTCATTTATACAAGATTGGATTATAAATCCAATCCCTTGGCAATAGCCAGAAAATGTGGATTCAGGAGCTCCTCCTTGTTGTAAATTACTTCCTTACCAGTATCTTTTTGAAGGATTCGCCCTCCGGCAGCTAAAAGTACAGCATGTGCCGCGGCAGTATCCCATTCCATGGTAGGCGCAAAGCGTGGGTAATAATGAGCAGAACCTTCTGCCAGTGCACATATTTTTAAGGAGCTGCCTCTGCTCTCAAAGGTAAGGTCAGGATGTTTTATTTTTAATTTATCGATATAGGCGCTTGTCTCTTCATTCATATGCGAACGACTTCCCATAACAACGATCTGTTCTTTTTTTATATTTGGGATGGTTTCCAGGTTCAATAATTTTGAAGCGTTTTCACTTTTCATTGCAACAGTGGTATCATACCCATTAAAAATTCCTCCCTTACAGATACCAATATATAAGGTATCCTTAACCGGTACATATACGAACCCGGCTACAGGCTGATTTTTCTCTATTAACGCAATGTTAATCGTGAATTCCCCGTTTTTATTAATAAACTCCTTTGTTCCGTCAAGAGGGTCAATGAGCCAGTATTTTTTCCATAGTTTTCTGGTCGTATAGGGAATGGCTTTTCCTTCTTCAGATAATACAGGAATTTCTGTTTCCTGTAATGTGTTTACAATGATTTCATTGGATGCTTTATCTGCTGCTGTGAGCGGAGAAGAATCTTCTTTAAATGAAACCTTATAGTCGTCTTTGGCGTATATATCGAGTGTTTTTTTACCGGCTTCAATTATGGAGCTGATAATTTTTTCTGTTTTTACCATATTACTTTTGTTAATTTTTAGGATTAATAAACAGGAATCAGAACAATGTTGATTAATTATTGTTATCTTTATTGAAAATCAAAAGAACCAAAATACGAAGATATGAAAAAGATTTACTTGGTACTCGTAATGCTTATAACGATAGCATTTTCAGCCAATGCTCAAACAACAAGCTACCCCTGGGTTATTGGCACAGGTGTTAATTTTGTGGATTTTATGGCTCCTCAATTAACCCTGGGAACACAATTTTCGGAAACTACCTGGGAAGGGGCTGAGGCAGGATATCCCTTTCATCTTTATGCCAGTCGTTTTCTATTTCAGGGATTCTCGTTAACATTCGATTTTAATACCATAAATGTCCCGGATAAAAATATTGAAAAGTATATGGGGAAATCGAAATATATTACCCGTCTTTGGGAAAACGGCGAATGGGGTTCGGGAGGAACCTATGAAAACGGATTACATATTGGCGCAGGTCGCATGTTTTACGGCCACCTTAGCTTACAATATAATTTCTTTAGTTCTTTACATGAAAAAAGGCTAAAAAATGAACGCCGGAAGTTTATTGATGTTTTTGATCCATATATAATTGTAGGTGTGGGTGCAACAACCCTCTATGAAGATGATAAAGAAGATCATTATTATTTCTCCCAACAAACTGGTGTAGGGTTTAATTTTTGGATTCAGAAAAATGTGGGCCTCTATGCAGAGGGTGATTATACTTTCATTCCAGATCGTGATGATTATATGTCATACAAATTTGGGTTGAAAGTACGTTTTGGTAAAGATAAGGATATTGACAAAGATGGGATTCAGAATAGTAAGGATAAATGCCCTGAATTACCCGGACCAAAAGAAACCAATGGCTGTCCTGATCAGGATGGTGATGGTGTAACAGATGACGTTGATAAATGTCCCAAAGAGCCGGGATCACCTGAGTTTATGGGTTGTAACGACCGTGATGGTGATGGCGTTGCTGATTTTGAAGATAGCTGCCCGGATATTAAGGGTCCCAAGGAGTTTAATGGCTGCCCCGACCGTGATGGTGATGGTGTGTATGACCTTGAAGACAGCTGCCCTGATGTAGCCGGTGAAGAGAAATATAACGGATGCCCCGATACCGACGGTGATGGATTGCCCGATAACAAAGATAAATGCCCTGACCTGGCCGGTGACGAGGCCTTTGAAGGTTGCCCCGACCGCGATGGTGATGGTATCTCTGATTTTGAAGATAAATGCCCTGATGTACCCGGTACAGCTGAATTTATGGGATGTGCCGACCGTGATGGTGATGGTATTTCTGACTTTGAAGACCAATGCCCGGACATCCCCGGTTTAGCAGAGTTTAATGGCTGTGCCGACCGTGATGGTGATGGTATCTCCGACCTGGTAGACTCGTGCCCTGACGAAGCAGGCCTTGAGAAATTTAAAGGTTGCCCCGACCGTGATAACGATGGTATCCCTGATAAATTTGACAATTGCCCCGATAAGCCAGGAACCGAAGAAATGGATGGATGCCCTGAAGAAGTAATGCAGGAAATTGAAAAACAGCTCAGTTTCAACGCTGAAAGTATCTACTTTGAATCAGGCAAATCAACCATTCGTTCTATATCTTATCAGAACCTGGATAATATCCTTAAGATTTTGAATGATTTCCCAAAAATTCGTCTCAAAATTGAAGGACATACTGATAATACAGGTAGCCGTGAGATTAATCTTAAACTTTCAGAAGACCGTGCATTTGCTGTAATGAATTACTTTACTGCCCGTGGTATTGATGCCGCCCGTTTTCAGGCAAACGGATATGGCCCTGACCGCCCGGTTGCAACAAACGAAACTTCTGACGGAAGAGCAGCAAACAGAAGAACTGAAATTCACTTAATTCAGGATTAAATTTTAATAAAATATTTAAAATGCCCGGTTTATTTCCGGGCATTTTTTATTTTTGCCATATGCCGTCAACTGAAAATATAATTGCCCTCATTGTGGATGATGATAAACTTGGATCCTTCTTGTTAAAGTCTCTTTTACAAAAATCTGTGGATACTATCTATATTGTTCAGAATGCTTCTGAAGCCATTAACTGCATGAAGTCAAACCCTCAGGTGAATTTTGTGTTCTCCGATTTCCATTTACCCGATAGCCGCGGCGATGAATTAATTCTTGATTTGAAAAAAATAAACAGCAACCTGAAATATGCTATTGTTTCTGGAAATCAATATAGTGATATTGGTGATCTGAGAATTAATGTCGGTCATGATCAATTTATTACAAAACCTGCTACTGCCGATAAATTAACCCGTTGTTTTGAATCTTATCGTTAACCAGAGGAATATTTCTATAATTTATTACCTTGCACCAAAAGTAAGTGCAGATGGAAAGCCTGTTTAATATTGTGTATCTGGTGATAACTATATCCGGAGCTGTATTTTTTTTATATGCTTCAATTATCTCTTTTTTTGAAAAGGAAAACAGAGCTTCCCTGATATTTGGGTCTTTGATAATTGTTGCCCTGATTTTTGCTTTCCTTGGTTTTACAAATTTTATTACTGTATGGTTCTTTGCTGCATTTGATATTTTTATTGTTCTCTCTCTGGCAATTCTTTTTTTACCCATAAGAAAAGCTGGTTCTTTTCCTGGAAATCCCTGCGAACAGATTGACGAGCGAACAATTATGTTCAGTAGAGCCAAACTTGAACCGGGGACGCAACGGTATAATGATTATTACACACTCTACCCGGATCACAAGACACCGGATGATAAATTCCGTAAATCTCCGGGGCTTCTTAAGCCCGGAACGACCTATTACGATAAGGCATATTTTCATGCTGCAGATATAAATTTTAATACTGTAAATGCGCTACACCCTCTTGTTGACGGCATAGCTTCAAAAGATCATGATAATTTAGTTGAGGATATCGATTATTCGGTTTTTTTGCATCAATGGGTAAAAAAACTGGGGGCACACTCCTCCGGGGCTACACTTCTTAGACCGTATCATACCTATTCAACTATTGGCCGTGGTTCGGATTATGGAAAATCCGTGGAATTAAACCATAAATATGCCTTTGCTTTTACAGTTGAAATGGATAAAAGCATGATGGATGCATCGCCAATGGCTCCAGTGGTATTTGAATCGTCTCAGCAATATCTGAAATCCGGTACTATTGCTGTTCAGGTGGCGCAATGGATCCGTTCCATGGGCTATGAGGCCAGGGCACATATTGATGGCAATTATCGGGTTGTCTGTCCGCTGGTGGCCCGTGATGCAGGCCTCGGTGAAATTGGTCGTATGGGACTGCTGATGACACCCCGCCTCGGCCCCCGGGTGCGTATTGCCGTGGTTACAACCAATATGCCATTGTCTGTTACACCGCGTAAAGCAGATCCTTCTGTGGATGCTTTTTGTTCAATATGTAGAAAATGTGCGTATACATGCCCGGCAGCTGCAATTCCCAAAGCCGGTAAAAAACTTATCGATGGGGTGAATCGCTGGCAGATAAATCAGGAAAAATGCTATACCCTTTGGTGTAAAGTGGGCACCGATTGTGGAAAGTGTATGCGCGTTTGTCCGTATTCTCACCCTGATAATTTGTTGCATAATATCATTCGCTGGGGAATAAAGCATAACGGGAATTTTCGCCGGATGGCTGTAGTTATGGATGATGTTTTTTATGGAAAAAACCCTAAACCACGAAATATCAATAAGAAGTAGTAGCTGAATTTAAATCATGCCATATTCTATCGCCTGAATAATAGATTCTATATTCCGGTCTTTACTGTATGGATCGTACTTTTCTTTCAGGTTATACCCCCATAATCGGGCAAAACCCTGCCAGAAAAAGGCTGAAACAGAACCCCGGAAATCACGGACTACCTGGTATGACGAAACCTGACATTCCCTGTCGACGAGTTTTATAAGTATCCTGCCTTGTCTTGTATTTAGCTTTTTAAGGTCGTCACCATATTGATCAAATAGTTGGTCTTCAATTATAGTAAAATACACTTTCTGCTCTTTTCTATTGTCTTTAAGGCTGTCGAGAATGGGAGCATATGCCTGTAATCTTTTACCTGCCTCTTTGGCATAGGGATATACTTTTTTAATATCTTTTACAAGACGGGTATATCTTCGTTCTGCTCTTTGTGTTTTAAAAGTAGGTGGGGAATAATAGATATATTCGAATACGGGTAGTTTTTGAAAAAGCAATGTGTCTCCGTCAACAGCCCGCCCGGCCATAATAATAGTGCTGTCCGGCATTTGTGCTGCCAGTAATACGGGAAATAGCAGAAATAGTAATATGATATGAAATCGAAACATCTTGAAGGAAGTTTCAATAATTATGCCAAAGGCAGTGATATGCTGCAATTGTTATGTTACTAAGCATACTGCATTTAGGCTACCCGTAACCGCGCAGAAGAAACTCTGGAGAGCTTTTTCTCAGCGTATGCTTTTGTGATACGGAGTTTTTTTGGGGATTCTTTCCCCGGCATTTCAAACATGGCATCGGTGAGCACTGCTTCAACGAGCGAGCGCAGCCCCCTGGCACCTAACTTAAATTCAAGCGACTTATCAACAATATATTCCAGTGCTTTTTTATCAAAGCTTAATTCAATATCGTCAAGCTCGAATAATTTGATGAATTGCTTTGTTAATGCATTTTTGGGCTCCGTAAGGATTTGCGTTAACGCCTCTTTATCCAGTGGGTTCAGATAGGAGAGAACCGGCAGACGACCGACAATCTCAGGGATGAGTCCGAAGGATTTAAGGTCTTGAGGTGCAATGTATTGCAATAGATTTGTACGGTCGATTGATTCCCTGTTTTTCGAAGCTGCATAACCAACAACATTCGAGCGCATACGGTTGGCGATCTTTTTATCAATACCATCAAATGCACCACCGGCAATAAACAAAATATTCCGGGTATCAACCTGAATCATCTTTTGTTCAGGGTGCTTACGTCCACCTTGCGGAGGTACATTGATAACTGATCCTTCCAAAAGTTTTAACAGTGCCTGCTGGACCCCTTCACCGGAAACATCACGTGTGATACTCGGGTTGTCACTTTTACGGGCTATTTTATCAATCTCATCAATAAACACAATGCCACGCTCAGCAGCTTTTACATCATAATCACAGGCTTGCAACAAGCGGGAAAGGATACTCTCAACATCTTCTCCAACGTATCCTGCTTCTGTAAGAACTGTAGCATCTGCGATGGCTATAGGAACACGCAGCATCCGCGCAATAGTCCGGGCAAGCAGGGTTTTACCGGTACCTGTTTCCCCAACAATAATGATGTTGGATTTTTCAATTTCCACGTCATCGTCATGCTCTTTATTGCTGTGCACAAGTCTCTTGTAGTGATTATATATGGCAACACTTAAAACTCTCTTTGCCTCATCCTGGCCGATAACATAGTCGTCGAGATAAGACTTGATTTCATACGGTCGTAAAAGGTTAAAGTCCAGATCATCAATCTGATCGTCAGCAAAATTCGCCAGCTCTTCGTCAACAATTAACTTTGCCTGTTCAATGCAGAAATTGCAGATATGGGCATCCATACCTGCAATTAATATACTTGTTTCTTCTTTAGGTCTCCCGCAAAAGGAGCATCTGTCACTACTTTTTGCCATTAGATGCTATGTTGTTATGCATTTCTGGATAGTACTTCGTCAATCATGCCATATTCTTTGGCTTCCTGCGAGCTCATCCAGAAATCTCTGTCACCGTCAGCCCAGATTTTATCGTAATCCTGGCCGGAGTGATCTGCTATTATAGAATAAAGTTCTTCTTTTATTTTCCGTATTTCCCGGGCAGTGATTTCAATATCCGAGGCCTGTCCCTGTGCGCCACCTAACGGCTGGTGGATAAGAATACGCGAATGATTTAAGGCCGAGCGTTTGCCTTTTTCACCGGCACATAAAAGCACAGCACCCATGGATGCTGCCATACCGGTACATATGGTTGCAATATCCGGAGCAACATACTGCATGGTGTCGTAGATGCCAAAACCTGCATATACACTACCACCGGGAGTATTCAGATATATTGTTATATCTTTTGAAGGATCAACGGATTCCAAAAACAGCAACTGCGCCTGGATGATGTTTGCCACATAGTCGTCAATAGGAACACCCAGGAAAATAATCCTGTCCATCATCAAACGACTGAAGACATCCATGGTAGCAACATTCATCTGCCGCTCCTCGATGATGGTAGGGGAGATGTAGTTGTTGTAAATCGAGGTATACTGATCCAGTGTGGAGGAGCTGATACCCTGATGTTTTACTGCATATTTTCTGAATTCGTCTCTTTTCATTATTTTTTACTTTTCATAGGTTTTTGATACCATTTCAACAAACTCATCGTAAGAAAGTTCTTTTTCAATCATTTTAACTTCCTTTTTAAAGGTACTGATGAGGCGTTGTTCAAAAACGTGGTCATAAATGCTCTTCACCTGATCTTTGTTTTGCATCAGATTGTTAACAATCATGTCCATACGCTCTTTCATCTCTTCAGTTTCTTCCTGACCATTGAGGAACAGACCCTTTATATGATCGCGGATATCATCCTGGGAAACCTTTAGTCCAGGGAATTGCTCCATGAGTTTCGATTCAATAAGATTCCAACGCATGGATTTCATGAAGCTATCCATCTGTGTCTCCAACTGCTCTTCTGTGATCTCCTCTTCATTGGTCTCCATGATCCATTTCTTGAGAAAATCTTTAGGGAGTTCCAGGTCTGCCTTTGCAATAACTGCCTCAATGCAATCATTTACAAAATGACGATCAGATTCGGAAACATACGAAACAGCTACATCTTTTTTTACGCGTTCTCTAAGTTCTTCTTCAGAATTGATTTCATCCTGAGGATAGACTTTTTTAAACAGGTCCTCATTAAGTTCAGCATCCTGACGCCGTGTAATACCATTTATTGTGGTTGCAAATTCACTATTCAGCTCTTCTGCAACTTCTTTTTCAATATTCAGCATTGCTGCAACATCTGTAGCATTTTTGATGGCATGCATGGGGTCGAATTTTATAACGGCACCAACTTTTTTGCCAACGAATTTTTTCTTGATGGTTTTGAGTTGAATTTCTTCCAGCGACAGCGAAGCACTGTTCTGAATACCACCTTCAAGGATGTTGCCTTCTTCATCGAGCTGAGCAAAATCGCATTGCAGAAGGTCTCCCTCTTCAACCGATTCAACATCGATTGTTGTTCCGTTACGCTTTAGCAGGTCAGCAATATACTCATCCACTTTCTCATCTTCAACCGCAATATTGTTGTAGGTGACTTCGATGGAGTCATCGAGGGTGATATTCACTTCCGGTTGAATTCCAATATCGAAGAAATAGGTAAAGTCCTTCATGTTATCAAGGTCGATAGTACCTGTTTTTTCGATATTTGGCAATGGGTTGCCAAGGATATCGAGTTTTTCTTCCATTAGGTATTCACCAATTTTTTCGGATAACATTTTGTTGACTTCCTCACCGATCACGGCTTTTTCATACATTTTTTTAATAATTCCCATGGGAACTTTGCCTACACGGAAACCAGGCAGATTTGCCTTTTTTCTGTAATCCTGAAGTTGTTTGTTAACCTTTTCTGCGTAGTCAGCCTCTGCGATTTCAATTTTCAGGGTTGCGGTAAGAGCTCCTGTGTTTTCTTTCGTGATGAGCATTGGAATAATCTTATCTGATTAATAATGAATAATTTGCCGCATTGCGGGATGTAAAAAAAAAAGTGCGGATGAAGGGACTCGAACCCCCACGCCTTTCGGCACTAGATCCTAAGTCTAGCGCGGCTACCAATTACGCCACATCCGCAACTTATTCTATTGCCCTCAAAAGGGGGTGCAAATATACAATATTTTTTAAATATCGAGTATTGTGATTAATTTTTATTACATCTTCATAGTACCGGACGGTCTTTGTTACTCGAAATAATAGTATGATTATCGTTTGCCGTGATAACAAAGTGTTCTCGCAGGGTATATAATTTTATACAAAGTGACATGTAAAGACTCCAATTCCATGCATGCCGATACAAACCATCCATTGATTGCAGACCCGGAAACATAAAATCAAGTTACTTCCTTGTTTTTTTAAGAGGTCGAATGGCAGATGATTAACATATTAATCAAATAACTTTTATTTTGTATTCTGTTATTAAGATCAACGACAAGCTTTGTGCATGAATTTTAAAAAAAATCAATTTTTAAAAAGATTTATTCTGTAGCTTTGGAAGCCTAATCATAATAGAATGCAGGAATAGAAAAATCGTCAGGTAAACAGAAGTTGTTAGATGACATAATTGATTTTAACTGGTTGTTTATGTGTGCTTTATTACCACAAAACCAACATTAATAGATTTTTGTAACAAATACTATAAATGAGAACTCAAAAGCGATTACTGTTTTTTGCTGCTCTTTGTGTGGCAATACTTATGGTTTCTTGTAGCAAGAATGCCAATAAAAATGATCTTTTTATTGCAGAAATTTCTGTCAGCATCCCGCCGGAGTTTGAACAGAATGATGCGATTACTC